>DATKAU010000073.1:0-4759 GCA_035514655.1 Anaerolineales bacterium | reverse complement strand
CGAAGCGGATAGCAAGGATGAATTGCTGGGGAGTCTTGACAAGATCGTCGCGCCCGATATGCTGCAGGAATTTTGCGAGGAATTGATCGCGATTGCAGAGGGGAGAACGTTTTTCGAAGGCGAAATTTCCGACCGGACCCTTAAGGGAAAGCCTCTCCAACTGTGGAGGACGATCGTGTTCCCCAGGGAGGATTCGAAGTTCAACAGCATCCTAGTGGCGCTCACCGATAAGACCGAACGCAGGCAGGTTGAGAAACAACTTCGTGAGAGCGAAGCCCGCCTGCTCACCGTGCTGGAGGCCTCGCCCATCCCGATCACTCTCAATACTCAGGACGATGGAATCGTGCTGTACGGCAATACAGCCCTGGCAGATTTCCTTGGTGTGCCTCTCGCCGCGATCATCGGCCAGAAAGCCACAGCGTTTTACTTCGATCCGGAGGATCGGGGGCGGGCAATCGAGGAGATCAATCGCACAGGCTCAATCCACGATTTTGAAGTTCGTTTAAAGCGCCCGGATGGTTCGGTGAGATGGGTGTCGCTATCCACGGAGCGGACTGTCATCGAGGGACAGGTCTGCCTGCTGAGCACGTTCTACGATATTACCGGGCGCAAACAAGCGGAGGCATTGCAATCGGCGGTATATCATATCAGCGAGGCGGCAAACAAGTCATCCAGTCTCGATGAACTTTTCAGTCAGGTGCATTCGATCATCGGGCAGGTGATGCCCGCCCAGAATTTTTACATTGCGCTATACGACGCGGACGAGGATCTGGTCAGCTTCCCGTATTACGTGGATGAGGTGGATAAATCAGAATCGATCCCGCCGACCCGGCCCGGGCGCGGCATGACCGAATACCTGCTCCGCACGGGGAAGCCGCTATTGAGCGATTCATCAAACTTTGAGGATCTGGCGCAACGCGGCGAGGTCGAGTTGGTGGGTCCGCCTTCGCCCATTTGGGTGGGGGTGCCATTGATCGTGGAGGGGCGGACGATCGGCGTGATCGCCCTGCAGGATTATCACGATCCGAATGCGTACACCGAACGCGAACTGCGGATGCTGGAATATGTATCGGGTCAGGTGGCAAAGGCGATTGAACGGACGCGTTTATATGCCGATATTCAGCAGACCAACCGCATCCTTTCAGCCCTGCAGGTTGTTACCGTGCCGCTGATCAAGCAAACGGAACTTTCGGAGGTGTTGCAGGAGATCCTGCGGCAGGCGAGCGGGTTGTTCGACACAACCAACGCCTACATCTACCTGGCCAAGCCGGATGACAGCGAGATCATCCTGAGTATGGGAGTCGGTCCATCGAACCAGTTCATTGGCACACGGTTGAATAAGGGCGAGGGGCTGGCTGGGATGGTCTGGCAGACGGGCAAGGCGCTCCATGTGGACGATTACAACATGTGGACGGGTCGGTCGGCACACTTCGAGGATGTGAAATTCCATGCCACTGCCGCCGTGCCTCTCATAGCCAAGTCAAAGATCATGGGTGTGCTGGGGATCGGATACATTGTGCCCGATCACCGGTTCGATGCAGCCGACCTGGAGTTATTAAACCGCTTTGCCGAACTTGCCGCCATCGCCATCGAAAATTCACGGCTGTATACGATGAGCCAGCAGGAACTGGCGGAACGAAAGTTCGCCGAGGAAGCCCTGCGGGAAACGGAAGCCAAATATCGCGCGGTCGTTGAACACAGTCCCGCGATCACCTACACAGCCGCAACAGACGAGTCGAAGACGCTCCTGTTCATCAGCCCGCAGGTCGAAAGCCTGCTGGGCTATACCCAGGAGGAGTATCTTGCGGAACCGGACCTGTGGAGCAAGACCCTGCATCCCGATGATCGCGAACGCGTGCTGGAGGAAGTGAGGAGGTTATACGAATCGGGCAGACCTTTCATCTCGGAATATCGCCACATCGCGCGGGACGGCAGGTGGGTGTGGTTTCACGATGAAGCTGTCGTCTTCGAGGACCAGACCAGCGGCCGGCGCTTCATCCAGGGGATCAAGGTGGATATCACCCAGCGCATGCAGGCCGAGGCGTTGCAGGAAGCCATCTACCGCATCAGCAACGCCGCAAGCACCAGCAACAACATGGATGAACTCTATGCCTCGATCCACCGCGCCCTGCAGGAGGTGATCGTGGCGGATAACTTCTTCATCGCACTATATGATCGTGAGACGGATCTGCTGAGTTTCCCATATTACGTGGATGAGCATGATCCCGTGCCTCCAACCGCGCCGCTTGAGGATGGATTGACCGCCTATGTGATTCGAAAGGGGATTCCGCTGCTGGGCAGGCCCGATTCGATCCAGATGCTGGAGGACAATGGCGAAGTCACTTCCACGGGCACGCGATCGATCGACTGGCTCGGAGTGCCCTTGAAGGTGCAGAACGAAACCTTCGGCGCGATGGCGGTGCAGACGTATACCGAGGGTGTCCGGTACAGCCAGCGCGATCTCGACATCCTCAATTTTGTCTCCACGCAGGTGGCTCTTTCCATCGAACGCAAGCGGGCGGAGGAGCATTTGCGCGACGCCGAGGGCCGATACCGCACGCTCGTCGAGCAGCTGCCGGTGGTGGTGTATGTCAACCCTGCCAGCCAGCCGGGTTACACGATCTACGTCAGCCCGCAGATCAAGGATTTTCTAGGCTACACCAGGGAGGAGTGGCTGAAAGACCCCGAATACTGGAGTGAGACTCTGCATCCCGAGGATCGCGCACGCGTCCTCGAGGCGGTGCGCCGCATCAATCAGACCGGCGAGCCGTTCGACGAGGAATACCGCATGATCGCCCGGGACGGCTCCGTGGTCTGGATCCGGGATCAGGCGACCCTGATGCACGATGCGAACGGGGTCCCGCATATCTGGCAGGGTTTGATGATGGACATCACCGAAAGCAAACTCGCGCAGGAACGGATCAACCGGCAGGTGGAACGCCTGAAATCCCTGCGCACCATCGACATGTTCATTGCCAGCGGCACCGACCTGCATCTCACACTGCAGACGATCTTGAACCAGGCGCTGGCGCAGCTGCAGATTGAGGCGGCCGACATCCTGCTGCTCAACACATCGATGCACACGCTGGAATTTTCAGAGGGGGCCGGTTTTCGTACGCGGGGGATCGAGCAGGCGGCTGTGCGCCTGGGGGAGGGGTTTGCTGGAAAAGCCGCGCTCGAACGCGAGACGATCATCATCCGCGATCTTTCGGCTGGCGGGGAGGCGGCATTCAGGAAGCCCCTGTTTGCGGCGGAGGGATTTATCTCATACGTTGGCATGCCGTTGATCGCCAAGGGGGAGGTGAAGGGTGTGATGGAAGTCTTCCTGCGATCGAGCCTGGAAATGGATGCGGAATGGATCGACTTCCTCGAATCGCTCTCCGGACAGGCGGCTCTCGCCATCGACAACGCTTCGCTCTTCGAAAGTCTCCAGCGATCGAACCTCGAACTGGGCATGGCATACGAAACCACGCTCGAAGGCTGGTCTGCCGCTCTCGACTTGCGCGATAAGGAGACGGAAGGACACACCCGCCGGGTCACCGATCTCACGCTCCAGCTTGCCGAAGCCATGGGGTTGAGCGAGAGGGAACGCGTTCACATCCGGCGCGGCGCACTGCTGCACGATATCGGCAAGATGGGTATTCCGGATCGCATCCTGCTCAAGCCCGATACATTGACCGATGAGGAGTGGGAGATTATGCGCCAGCATCCCACCTATGCCTTCAAACTGCTGTCGCCGATCAGCCATCTGGGTCCCGCGCTGGATATTCCCTATTGCCATCACGAACGCTGGGATGGCTCCGGCTACCCGCGCGGGTTGAAGGGGGAAGCTATCCCGCTGGCGGCGCGTATCTTTACCGTGGCAGACGTATACGACGCGTTGTGCTCCGATCGTCCCTACCGCCCCTCGTGGACGCGCGAAAAGGCGCTCGAGTACATCAAGTCGCTTTCAGGCATGCAC
This sequence comes from Anaerolineales bacterium, assembly GCA_035514655.1. Classification (GTDB taxonomy): domain Bacteria; phylum Chloroflexota; class Anaerolineae; order Anaerolineales; family Villigracilaceae; genus Defluviilinea. Next base: position 798 of record DATKAU010000073.1, on the reverse strand, counting down.
TTCGACCCGAGGGTGGTGGATGTGTTTTTGGGTATGGTGGGTGGAACGGCTGAAGACAAGTGAGAGTCAACTTCAAGTTGACTCTCACTTCATTAAACTCTCCAAACCTTTTATCTCCTCCAACGCCTTCTCCTCATCCTCCTCCGAAATCGCCACCAACGGCGGCTTGACCGCCCAGCGTGGCAGATCGTACATGCGGTGGAGCAATGCCTTCAACGTGGGCGGGAAGGGCGGATATTTTTCGAGCAGGTGCCGTTTCTCCGTCACGCGTTCCTGCGCATCGGTTGAGTCCCTGCCATCAATCATCAAGTCCCATACTTCGCGCAGGTCGGGGGATATGATATTTGCAGGCGCGGTGATGCAGCCGGAGGCATGATTCTCCATGGCGAGTTTCATATATGAATCCGTCCCGGTGAGAGTGACGAGATCTGCGCCAAATCGTTCGCCGAGTGTGCGGGCGAAATCGGGATCATGCGATGAATCCTTGATGCCCGCAAACTGCACAGGGAAAGCATCCTTCAAGCGTGCGAGCAATTCAATGGAAAAGCCGACCCCGATCAACGGCGGGATGTGATAGCCGATCAGGTATTTGTCGGGCGGCACCGCCTTGCGGATCACCGCGCTGAACCAGTCGAAGAGTCCATCATCGGAGGCTTTGCGGAAGTAATACGGCGGCACAACCAGAGCCGCGTCGTAACCGAGATCGAAGGCGAGTTTGGTGAGTTCGATGGTTTCGGAAAGACTCGGCGTGCCTGTGCCCGCAATCGAACGGAAGCCATCCAGCGGATCGTCCATTAC
>DATKAU010000072.1:0-15490 GCA_035514655.1 Anaerolineales bacterium | reverse complement strand
CACATCGCCTCCGCCCCCTTTTTGCTTGCCGCGTACGGCTGGAGCGGTTCACTGCTAGAAGCTGATTCGGGCGTCGGGTACGGCGGGTCTTCGCCGTAAATGCTGGATGTGGAGGCGACGAGAAACTTTTTCGTCCCTGTCTGTTTGCATAACTCCAGCATGTTCAGCGTGCCGATTGTGTTGGTCTCGACGAACACCCAGGGATTCTCCACGCTGTAGCGCACGCCGGCGCGCGCGGCGAGGTTGATCACCGCGTCGAATTTTTCATGCTTGAACTGCTCGATGATAAATTTGTCCGACACGTCCAGCTTGTGGAAGGTGAATCCTTTATTCTCCTGCAATCTTTTGAGGCGGTAGTCTTTCATGCGCGGGTCGTAGGCATCGTTGACGTTATCCACGCCGACGACGGTGTGACCGTCCTGGAGTAATAATTCCGCGGTGCGCGCGCCGATGAATCCTGCCGCTCCGGTGATCATATAATGTGACATTTAATAACCCTTTTTAGTTATGCCCGGTGGTCTCGACTGCCTGCGTCTTGACCACCGATTTTTCTACAACCTGACGACCTTCCCATCATCCTTTGCAACATTCCGCGTGGCATTGCGGCTGTCGAACACGAGCGCTGCTGAATCGACGATTGCCTTGTAATCGTACACCTTGTGATTCGTGATGATCACAACCGCATCCGACACCTTCACCGCTTCCATCGCGTCAGCGACGCTGTCCATGCGCCAGCCATCAATCTCGTGGTGGATGTGCGGGATGTACGGGTCGTGATACTGCACATCCGCGCCTCTTTGTCGCAGCAAGCCGATCACATCCAGCGCGGGCGACTCGCGCACATCGTCCACATCGGGCTTGTACGCCGCGCCGAGCACCAGTACTTTCGATCCCTTCAATGGCTTGCTCCGGTCGTTCAGCGCCTCCATCACGCGTCCCACCACGTAACGCGGCATGTTGGTGTTGATCTCGGATGCCAGCTCGATGAAGCGCGCGTTGTAGTTGAACGATTTCATCTTCCAAGAAAGATACAGCGGATCGATCGGGATGCAGGGCCCTCCCACACCCGGGCCCGGCGTGAATTTCATGAAGCCAAACGGCTTGGTCGCAGCGGCGTCGATCACCTCCCACACGTCCACGCCGAGATGTTCGCACATCATCGCCAGTTCGTTGACCAGCCCGATGTTGATCATGCGGAAGGTGTTCTCGAGCAGTTTTGCCATCTCTGCCGCCTCCGCCGAACTGACGCGATGAACGGTTTCGATCGCACCTTCATACCAGGCGCTCGCCACTTCGCCGCACGCTTCGGTGATCCCACCCATCACTTTTGGTGTGTTCTTCGTGGTGAAATCTTTACGCCCCGGGTCGACGCGCTCGGGTGAAAAAGCAAGGAACCAGTCTTCGCCCACTTTGAGTCCATCAATTCCCAATTTGGGTAAAAGCAGTTCACGCGTCGTACCGGGATAGGTCGTGGACTGCAACACGACGATCATGCCCTTGTGCATATACTTCGCCAGTTGCTCAGTCGCCGAGATGATGAAGGACATATCGGGGTCTCCGGTCTGGCGGAGCGGTGTGGGTACGCAGATGCTGACCGCGTCCATGTCTTTCAAGACAGAGAAATCCGTCGTCGCAGTGAGCTGCCTCGATTTCACCAGTTTTTCCACTACATCGGTCTTCACGTCGGGGATGTAGGAAAAGCCCTTCTTCAGCGAATCAACCTTCCCTGAGTCGGGATCGATACCCGTGACGTTGAATCCCGCCTCGGCGAAGACAACCGCGAGGGGCAATCCCACGTAGCCAAGACCCAATATCGCCACGCGGGCGTCTTTGTTTTTTAGTTTTTGAATCAGATCTTCTTTTGCAAACATTCAATCTCCAATACACAGGGGCGGAGCACATGTGCCCGATAGGGTATGCTCAGCCCCTACAAAATCAAAACAAACTCATCTGCTTCGGGTCGTCTTCTTTTTTCTCTTCGACCTTTTGCACCGGCGCGGATTTTCCCAACCCTGCGCGCGCCTGCTTCAACAACTCGGGTAGTTTTGCAAAGTCCGCGAGGATCGCGGGCTTGAGCGATGCCTGATGCAATGCCGCGGCGGGGTGGAACATGGCGATCACGTAGCGATCCCCGACCTTGCGCATCTGGCCGTGCACCGCGCTGATCTTCGCGCCGGGGAAAAACCTGTTCATCGAATAACGGCCCAATGTGACGATGATGCTTGGGTTGATCGCTTCAATTTGCCGTTCGAGATATTCATTGCAGGCGGCGAGTTCCTCGGGCAACGGGTCGCGGTTTTGAGGCGGGCGGCATTTTACCACGTTGGTAATGAACACATCGCCGCGCGTGACGCCGGCTTGCGCGAGGAGTTGATCCAGAAACTGACCTGCCGCGCCCACGAACGGACGCCCCTGCTCATTTTCGTGGAAGCCTGGTCCCTCGCCAATGAACATGATCTCGGCGGTGGCGGGTCCCTCGCCGGGCACCGCTTTCTTGCGCGAGTGGTGCAGGGCGCAGTTCGTGCAGACAGTCACCTCCTTCGCAATTTGGGCAAGGGCTTCTTCAGCAGTCATAACCACTCCGTTTAAAAAGTTAACAGGCGGCGGGTCTCAACGTTCCAACCGTTCAACGTTCAAACTTTCCAACCTGTCCAACGTCATCAGGATCGCATCCTCATTTTTATCGCGATAGTAATGGTGGCGTCGTCCCGATTCCACGAAACCCAATTTTCGATACATCTCCTGCGCGGAGGCGTTGCTCTCGCGCACCTCGAGCACCGAATTGACCGCGCCTTCGTCCTTCAAGGAATGCAGCGCGTGGATCAACAACCGGCTCGCAATCCCCTGTCTGCGGTGATCGGGATGGGTGGCAATGGTCGCGATGTGCGCCTCGTCCACCAGCAGCCAGACGACGATCATGCCGGTGATTTTTCCATCCGATTCGGATACCCATGCGCGCGAGGCGGGGTTGTCGGTGATCTCAAATCGGAACGATCGCTCGGGCCACGGCAGGCTGAACGACACCTGATCGATGGCAAGAACCTGCGAAAGATCAGCGAGGGTCATGTGGCGGATGTTCATATCTCAATCGGCGCGGCAGTGTGCAGGTATAGCGGCGCGAGCGAAGCCGCGTCATCCGCCTCGCCGTTTTGCAGCCGCGCCCAGGCAAGCTGCGCCAGCACGGAAGGCCGGCGAATCGATTCCGCGGGCGATGCCAGTTGCATGCGATCGTTCATTTCGAGTTGCTGACGTTCCTCCGCTGTGAACTCACCGCAGATCACCGACGGACTCTTCACCTCATCCTGCAACGCTTCGAGACTCACGACTCGCGCCACGCCCTGTGCCTGCCACCCGTTCCCCGAGCCTTGATACCAGCCAAAGGCGAACCGTCCGCGCCCAGCCCGAATCGCCACCCCCAGCGGACGATCCGACGCGGGCAACGCGCGCGCGAGAATATCCAGAGTGGGAATACCGATCAGCGGAATCCTCCGCGCCATCGCCAGCCCTTTGGCGAACGCCAGCCCCACGCGCAGGCTGGTGAACGAACCGGGACCAAGCGCCACACCCAACGCGGTGACCTGATCGATCTTCAAACCGCAGCGCGCGATCAGGTCGGATACGGCCGGGGCGAGTTCAACCGTATGGCGTTGACTGCTCCGCCATGAAAATTCGCCGATCACCTGCGCGCCGTCGTACAGGGCAAGCCCCATTTGCGCGTTGGAGGTATCCACAGCCAGAAGCATCAAGCGCCCCCGCGGATCATTTCAAGCAGATCATCGTATCGTTTGCCGCGCGTGTCGAAATTCAATTCGCGAACCTCTTCCCCCGCGTGATCGAATCGAATCCACAACCGCTCCGCAGGGATGATCTCACCCATCCGCTCGGGCCACTCGATGATCAACGCGCCCTGGGCGAGCATCGAGTCGAGGTCCAGCTCCTCCGCTTCGGGTGTGGAGTCGAGGCGGTAGGCGTCCATGTGAAAGAGCTGGCTTCCGTCGGCGCGGCGATAGACATTAACGAGGATGAACGTCGGGCTCGAGACCGAATCCACCGAGCCCCAGCCCTGCGCGATGCCCTGCACGAAGGTTGTTTTGCCCGCGCCGAGATCGCCCTGCAGGCAGATCACATCGCCCGTTTGCAGAGTTCCGCCCAATTGTTCACCGAGGCGGCGTGTCTGATCGGGGCTGAGGCTTTTCATTTCCAATGTATACGAATTGACAAGCATCGAGGGGGATTATACCGTGAGGAGCCAGGCAGGGATTATGATTCTGTCAGAAAGGGAACGATTAACCCTGCCAACACAGGCGCGGTGGTCTGCACGGCGCTGTGGTTCGCATGGATGATACGATCTTGCGGGGAGGGCCGCGGCGCATCCACAATGCGATCCTCATCCGCCCAAATGAACAGGGCATGTCGATCCGGAATCATAAACGGGCGCGAACCGCCGCCGGGTATGCTTCGCAGCGTTTCTTTGAGAATTTCAACAGGCTGGGAGCCGATCTCTGCGAACCAGCGCTCGGAACGTTCGTTTTTCCTTGAATTGAAACCGAGGAGATCGATCAAATAGCGCAGCCTCGACCCCGAGAGGACCCAGGTACCCATGTGAGGAAAGAGTCCATCCAGACGGATGGCAAGGCGAAGGCTGAAAGCCTTCGATGGTGATATTTGCACCGGGCAGACGAAGACTGCGCGGTCGACATGATCCGGATGGCAATTCAGATAATGCTCCCCCACGAGCGTGCCGGATGAATAACTCAACACGTGCCAGTGTTCGATGGCCAGCGCGTTGCGTACCTGCTCGATACCAGCCGCCGCGGCTTCGAGGTAATCCTGCCCGTGCGCAGGCGGAGGTGAGGAACCGATGCCCGGCAGTTCGATTTGAATTAATGTAAATCTGTCGCGCAGCAGGGGAGATAACTCCTCCCAGATATGGAAGGAGATGCCAAATCCGTGGATCATCAGCAGCGGATGCCCTGCGCCCTCCAACTTGTGATGCAGCATTTGCTATCTAATTCGTTTCTACAAACCCAGCATTTCCCCAATTGCACGGGCAATTGTGCGCGCGGCTTCCGGTCTCCCGGCCCGCCGGCAATTCTCGATGACTTTTTTGCGTTCAGCAGGACGCGAGATCCAACGCGTCAACGCGCGGACGACCTCCTGCGGAGTGGGTGCCCACACGCCTGCACCTTCGTCTTCAACAAATGTGACATTTCCATCCTCCTGCCCGGGGACCTTGTCGTACAAAATGATCGGCAGATACGCATTCAGCGCTTCGGCAATTGTCCCGGGTCCGGCTTTGGTGACGATGAAATCGGCGGCGCGCATAAAATCGGGCATGTCGCGCGTGAAGCCGTGGATGAATGTTGGGTTCTCCCATTTTTTGGCTTCGAGTGCCGCCTTCAGACGCTGGTTCCGCCCGCAGACGATGACCAGGCCTACGTCCAGACCCGAGGTGTCTATTTCGCGCGCGGTTTCCGCGAGGGGACCCATCCCTTCGCCTCCACCAACAAGCAATACAATGGGCTTATCAAGGGTCCAGCCAAGTTTTTTTCGCAACGTGCTTTTTCTGCCGGGCGGTTTGCAGTATTTCTCTGCAGCAGGAAGCCCGACGACGCGCACTTTTTCAGGCTGCATGTTGTATTTGATGGCGCGTTCGCGAGCCAGTTCGGTGGGAACAAGGATCAAGTCGGCGCGTTTATCAAACCACAAGGCATGCGTTGTCACCATGTCCGTCACGACAGTGATAAACGGTGGTCGGTTACTTCCGAGGGCTTTCAGGGCGATGGAGTTTGCGCCCAAATGGACTGTGACAATCAGATCGCCGGGATGACTGCTGATCAACGCCCTGGCAGCGCGCCGGGCGATCGGCCATGCGGCAGTGGTGATGACGCGTGCACGGGCGCGTCCGTCGGTGGCGTGGAAACCTGCGCCCCACAAACGAGGCGCCTTCACGGCGTACCGGTACAGATCCGCCGTGTGGTTAAACGGCGGAGGCGCGTAATCCTTGAAAAAGTCGACCATCTCGGTGGTCACCCTTTCTTTATATTCAAGGTGGACGGCCTCGATGATGGCTTCCGCCGCGGAGCGATGTCCACCGCCCGTGTCGGAGAAGAAAAAGACGATATGAGGTTTACGAGGGATCGCTGGTTTGATTTTCTTCATGGGGAGTCAGGTTGGCTTTGAGTCTCTTTGCCAGTTCGCGCCGCGTGAGCATGACCCTCCGCCCGCAGCCTTTGCACTCGAGCCCGATATCCGCGCCGAGGCGCGTCACCGTCCATTCGTAGGAACCGCAGGGATGCTGTTTACGGAGGCGGAGGTGATCGTGAAGGCGCAGGTCGGGGAGCATGTCAGTTGCCGGTGTTCAGTGTTCAACGTCAATGAAAGCGTGAGCATTATAAAATGAATCATGATAAACTACGGGCAGAATTTGATTGAGGAGATTCAATAGTGTCCAAGCAGCAGACGTATGCCGTTGAAATTGCCGGTTTGAAGCGCGAACTGCCCCTGTTCGAGATCAAGCCGGGGTTGAAGATCGCGATCCTTAACATCCTGGGCGATACCGAACTCGTACAGGCGTGCGCAAGGGATCTGGCGCAGAAGTTGAAAGATGTCGACTTCGATGTGCTGGTTACCGCGGAGGCAAAGTCAATCCCGCTGGCATATGCCCTCTCGGTCGAGACAAAAAAGCCTTACGTTGTGTTACGCAAGGCATACAAACTCTACATGGGCGAGGCGCTCAAAGCCGAGACGTTATCGATCACCACCGGTCAGGCACAGACTCTGATCCTGGACGAGAAGGATATCGAGTTGACGAAAGGCAAGAAAGTATTGATCGTGGATGACGTGATCAGCACCGGCTCCACGCTTCAGGGGATGAGGATGATCCTCGACAAGGCGGGTTCCGACGTGGTGGCGGAGGCGGCGATCTTCACCGAAGGCGACCGCGCCCAATGGATGCACATCATCTCACTCGGTCACCTGCCCTTGTTCACCGATTAATACCGTAGGGGCCCGATATCGCGCTGAGCGGAGCGTCAGCGAAGTCGAAGCGTCGTGCCCCTACGCCAACAATTTTATTTTTTGCGAACGCGTCATCCTCTTGATGGCGCGTTCTCGATTCATCGCGGAAATTTTATCCGGCAATTCCTCCACATGCACCAGTTTCACGGGTCTGCGCATTTTGGTGTACCGCGCGCCGAACCCCTTGTTGTGCTTCTTCACGCGCCGTTCAGGGTCGGTTGTCCAGCCGGTGTACAGGGTGCCGTCTGCGCATTCGACGATGTAGCAAAAGCAGGGCGTCACTTGTCCTTCTTTTTCCGCGAAAATATACCTCCCACGATCATCTGGTTGAAGCGCTCGGCGAAGGTCTGCGAATCCATTTTCTCCCGCCGGGCTTGACTCCAGTCGGCTTTGATGCGCTCATGCAGCCAGAGATTGCGCGCCTTCACGGCGCGATCGAGAAAACCGGTGACCGATTCCTGATCACCCTCGGCGATCCGGTTGCGCAGTACCTGCAGGGATGCCATGTATGCATCCAGCGCGCGGACGGTGTTCTCGCGGTTCGACAGCGCGGCATCGCCCAACGAACGACTTTCATCATGATACGCCAGCGCGCCGGTGACTGCCGCATAGGGGCGCGCCGCCACTTTGCGCGCCTCCGTCCAGCCGGGCTGGGAGGTGGTCGAATCGATCAACGCCGCGCCCGCCAACTGCGGCAATAGATGCGTGGCGGCGTTCAACCCATCGGCTTCGACCGGATCGGTGAACATCACATGCGCGCCGAGCAGGGCTATGAGTTCGGTCGCGAGAGTTATCGCTTCTTCGGGTGTTCCGGAGGGGGCATTCAAAAGGATGAGTCCGTCTTTGAAGAGATCGGCGCGGGCGGAATCCACGCCGAGATCAATGCCGTGCAGGTATTCCGCGCCGGAAGCGGGCGACAACCCGATGTAGTACCGTCCCTGAGGAATAAACTGGTTGATCCACGCGGCAATCGTCGTCTTGGAGGGAGCTGTGTCGAAGACCACCGTTCCCTCCTGGAGATCGTCCGCGATGTGCTTGAGGGTGACGTGCATCTCGCTGAAAGGGATGCTCAAGATGACAACATTTGCTCCCCGCACAGACGATGGCAGGTTGATCATCACCTCGTCCACAGCGCCGGCTTTCAGCGCGAGGCGGGCGGTTTCATAATTTTTATCGTGGCCGATTCGTTTAACGTTTTTCTGACCCGCGAGCGCCAGCCCGACGGAACTCCCCACCTGACCCAGACCAATGATGGTGATTTGAACACTCATGTCATCCTCGCAATGTGATGTGGCTGGGATATTATAACGGCTGGCCAGCCCTTTAAGTGCGAGAACCGCGGACGCCGACCGCGGTTCCCTACGAAAGGAGGAGAAGAGAAATCACCTTACATGGTCTAATTTATCATAAGCGACTCAATCGTGCTTGACGCCAATCCTACGATTACCCTACGATTGCCCTCCTGCGCGGGAATGTATTTTTTGCAGATTCACAGCAAATCCTTCCCATGTATTAACGGTTGATCGTCCCGCCGAGCCCATGCGTGCAACGATAAACCGCGGTATAATAGAACAAATATTCCAGCCTGCAACAAATTGAATAAAGAGGAGAAGCATGTCCAATTACGCAATTGAGACACAAGATCTGGGCCGCGTCTATAAGATCCGCGGCAACAAGAAGGAAAAGCAGATCCGCAAGGAACTGGTCGCCCTCGAAGGCGTGAACCTGACGGTGGAACGCGGCGAACTGTTCGGCTTGCTCGGACCAAACGGCGCGGGCAAGACGACGCTGATCAAGATCCTCACCACGCTTCTCGCGCCGACCTCGGGCTGGGCGCGCGTTGCCGCCCACGATGTGATCAAAGCCCCGAACCTGGTCCGCCCGCGCATCAACATGGTCTCCGGCGGAGAGTCGTCGGGCTACGGCCTGCTTACCGTGCGCGAAAACCTGTGGATGTTCTCGCAGTTCTACGGCATGCCCTCAAAGGAAGCCAACGAGCGGATCGTCGAACTGCTCACGATGGTCGGGCTGGAAGATCGCATCCACACCAAATCATCTGACCTCTCGACCGGCTTGCGGCAGAAGATGAACATTGTGCGCGGCTTCCTCACCGACCCCGAAGTACTCTTCCTTGACGAGCCGACGCTGGGATTGGACGTGGGTGCCTCGCGTGACGTGCGCCGGTTAATCCGCGGCTGGCTGGATGCCAACAAATCGCGCACGCTCCTGCTGACCACACACTACATGGTCGAGGCAGAGGAGTTATGTGACCGCGTGGCGATCATCAACAAGGGACGCGTGCTCGCCTGCGACACTCCCGCCAACCTCAAGCGCGAACTGCAACGTGACGTGATCTTCGAAGTTGAGACGAGTTCGCTCAACGGCTTGACTCCCTCATCGTTGGAGGATCAGCCCGAGGTGAGGAAAGCCGCGCTGACCGAGATCGACGGCGGCGCGAAACTGGAGTTGATCCTCGCCGAAGAGTCCGCTGTGGCGACCGTGATCAACATCCTGACCCAGAAGAATATCAAAGTCATGCGCCTTACCAAGCGCGAGCCGACGCTCGAAGATGTGTTCATGAACCTGGTCGGCGCGCGCATGGAGGATGTGGAAAAGGAGGCTCCCAATGAAAATGAGTGAACCGCTGGTATTTTCACCGGTAGAAAAAGTGACCGGATGGAGACTGTTCATCAAGACCATCCTGGCGCGCTCATATCCGCGCATCATCGGCCAGCAGCGCGAGAAGTCGTGGATCTTTTTCGAGATCTTCATGCCGATGCTCGCCGTCTCGTCATATGTGTTCGTCTACCGCGCCATCGGCGCGCCGGAGGAATATGTGGGCTTTGTGGTGATCGGCGGCGCGATGACCGCGTTCTGGATGAATGTGTTGTGGAGCATGTCCAGCCAGTTGTATTGGGAGAAGGAACAGGGGAATCTTGCCCTGTACATCATGGCGCCCAACTCGATGATGGCAGTATTACTCGGCATGGCGCTGGGCGGCCTGGTGGCAACGACACTGCGCGCGGTGGCGATCATCGCCCTCGGCACGTGGATGTTCAACGTGCAGTTCAGCGTTTCGAGCTTCTCGCAGCTGTTCGCCGTGTTCTTCCTCGCCATGACCGCGCTGTACGGGATGGGTATGATGAGCGCGTCGCTCTTTCTGCTCCTCAGCCGCGAGGCATGGCACATCTCGAACCTGGCACAGGAGCCGGTCTACCTCGCCTCGGGGTTTTACTTCCCGATCAAGTCATTCAACTTCTGGGTCGCCGCGGCGGCCTCGTTCATCCCGCTCACCCTCGGGCTCGATGCGATGCGGCAGTTGATCTTCCCCTCCGGTGCGGCGCTGGGCTTTTTGAATGTGACAACCGAAATTGCTGTGCTGGTTGTATTGTGCGTGGTCTTCCTGATCGGCGCCAAGTATCTGCTCGATTACATGGAGAAACTGGCGATCCGCGAGGGAAGGATTACAGAGAGCCGAAGATAATGTCGTTGCGAGGAGCGCTTCGACAAGCTCAACGTAAACTCCGCGACGTGGCAATCTCCCAATAATGGTTGGAGATTGCTTCGGGCGAAGAGCAAGAGCGCCCTCGCAATGACATCTATGGAGAATATATGAACCGTTCCGAAACATCCCGTTCGTTCACGATGGCGACATGGCTCGGCTGGCAGGTTGAATCCAACTGGACCGACCCGTTCCTGTTTGCCATTTACGTCATCATCAAACCGCTGGCGACCGCTGCGATCCTCGTCGTGATGTACGCCATCATCACAGGCGGAGACTACACGTCGCCGGTCTTCCCATACATTTACCTCGGCAACGCCTTCTACATTTACGTCGGCGCGGTGATGACGGGCGTCTCGTGGGCGGTGATCGACGACCGCGAACATTACAAGACTCTCAAGTACATGTACATCGCGCCGATCAGCATACCTTTTTACTGGCTCGGGCGCGGCGTCTCACGCTTTCTGATCGGCACGGTGGCGGTCCTCGTCACCATCTCGGTCGGCGCGTTGTTCCTCAACCTGCCGCTGAATCTCGCAGAAGTCAACTGGGGTTTGTTCATCGTGTCGCTCTTCGTAGGCGTAACCATGCTCGCCATGATGGGACTCATCCTTGCCAGCATCACGCTCATGATGGCACAGCACAACTTTTTCGTCGGTGAGGCGGTGGCTGGCGCGCTATATCTTTTCAGCGGGGCGATCTTCCCGCTCGAAGTATTACCTGCGTGGCTGCGCCCGGTCGGTTATGCCATGCCCATCACCTACTGGCTCGAACTTATGCGCCGTTCGCTGATCGGCGAGGTGGCGCAAGCCTTCCCCACCCTCGCCCAATTTACCAACGGCGAGTTGCTTGGCATACTCACCGGTCTTACGATCCTGTTCGGGATCATTTCCGTGTTCATATTCCGCTGGTGCGATTACCTCGCCCGCGAACGCGGCATGATCGACCGCACGACAAATTATTAATACCAGACCTGTCAGGTCTTGGAGACCTGACAGGTCTTAAACGGACTATAATCCCACCATCGAGATAACATCTCGGTGGTGGTTTTCATGAAAAAGAAATCGCAGGATGCCAGCCCGATCTACACCGGAGAATTAAACGGGACGCGCCTCGGAGACTTCCGCCTCGCCGCCTCCGACTTCGGCTTGATCGCCGTCGAATGGGCGGACTCCCAGCCTGAATTTGATTCATACCTTGCGCGCATCAAACGCCCCATCATTCCTGACGCGAAAAAGATCAAGCCATATGTGAAGGAACTAGCCGAATACATCGACGGTAAACGCCACGCCTTCACCATCCCCGTGGATTGGACCCTCTTCACCCCGTTTCAACGTGAAGCCTTGCAGGCGGTCTTCCGCATCCCGTATGGCGAAACACGGACCTACGCCGAGATCGCCGAACAGATCAACCGTCCGCACGCGTACCGCGCAGTCGGCGGCGCAAACGCCATGAACCCCATCCCGCTCGTGATCCCCTGTCACCGCGTGATCGGCATGGACGGCAAACTCCACGGCTACGGCGGCGGGCAGGGATTGAAGACAAAGGAATGGTTGTTGAAGATGGAAGGGGCGGTGATGGCTTGACGGGCTGTAGTAACCCCCGCGTGAGATGAGCAAGAATCGGGTCGTCAGGAGTAAACGACCTTCATAGAATATCAGCCAGTGTGTAATATTTTCCCCAACAACTTCATCGTAATTTCATCGCCCAAAAGTCATAAGGAGATTCCTTGAAACCCAAACACTGGCTCGTATTCGTCACGCTCGGCTTGATCTGGAGTTCGTCCTTCCTGTGGATCAAGATCGGCGTGCAGGAAATCGGTCCGATGGCGCTGGTTGCCTTCCGCATGCTGTTCGGCGCGGTCACAGCCGTTGCCATCGGCTTGTATCAAAAAGTTCAGTGGCCCCACGACTGGCGGACGTGGAGTATCTTCGCTGTTCTCGGTCCCACCAGCCTTGCCATCCCCATCTTCTTCATCTCATGGGGCGAACAGACGATCGATTCAGCCGTGGCATCCATCCTCAACGCGACGGTGCCGCTGTTCACCATCGTCATCGCGCATTTCCTGCTTCAAGACGATAAAATGACCACGCAAAAAGTGCTTGGTTTGTTGATCGGTTTTGCGGGCGTGATCACATTGCTGAGCGAAGACCTGACCACGGGCGCGCGGAATTCGGTCATCGGGCAGGCGGCGGTGATCCTCGCCTCCTTATTCTATGCGGGCAGCGCCGTATTCGCCCGCAAGCTCACCCAGCACGTTGATGGAACCGTGCGCGGCGCAATGCCTCTTATTACATCGACAATCTTTATGTGGATCATCGGTCCGCTCGCAGAAAAGCCTTTTCTTTTCCCCAACCTGTCGCTGACATGGATCTCGATCCTATGGCTTGGCATCCTCGGATCGGGGCTGGCGGTGATCATGCTCTGGTACCTGATCCACGAGATCGGACCGACGCGCGCATCCATGGTCACATACCTGTTCCCGGTGGGCGGCGTGATCCTCGGCGTGATCTTTTTGAATGAGCATCTTTCGTGGCAACTGGTTGCCGGGAGCGTATTGATCATCCTAAGCCTGATCGTCGTCAACTGGAAGAAACGGGAAGCAAACGCACAATAGCATGGCAGCTTCACAGAACATCAGGGCGTGGCTGGAGAGACATGAGTGGATCATCCCGCTGGGATTGCTCCTGCTATTTCTCGCCTTCACCCTGCCGGGCATTTCGTGGGGACCCTGGCATCCGGATGAGATCGTCGTCCGTTCGATCAAGGCATTGCACGGCGAATGGAGATTCAGCGAGATTAATTTCAACTACCCCGACCTGCCGCAATACGTGATGTTCTTTTTGGGGAAGGCGATCCTTGCGCTGGGCTATACGGACGGGGAAATCCTCGTGGCATCGCGCATCCTTTCGGCTGTGGTGGCGGGATTGACCATTCCCGTCACCTACGCCATCACGCGGCGCGCAGGCGGAAACATGTATATGGCTGGGTTAAGCGGGCTGCTTTTACTTTGCGCCAGCGAACTCTCGTTTAACGGGCGGTTCGCTCACAACGATACGTACACCGTCTTCTTCACCACACTATCAACTTTCTTCATGGTGGGTCACGCAAAAACCGGTCATCGCGGCTGGCTGTATGCGTCTTTCGTCACCGTCGGCATGGCAGCGTCGAGCAAATACACCGGCGGGAGCCTCATGCTGGCATGGCTGGCAGTCTATGCTATCCTGCAAGTCAAGAATCTGAAACGCGACTGGTTCACAATCGGCGAAACCCTCTTCGTCAGCGGTGCACTCACGTTTCTGGGGTTCGCCATCGGCACGCCCAAAGCTCTCACGTGGACGGCGTTTTTTTTCAAGCGGGTATTCGACGCCCTGGAATGGCAGGCGACGTGGAGCCAGCGCGACGATAGTGTGAGAGGCATCATCGGTCAATTTTCGATGATGCGAGACACGCTTGGCATGGGTCTATATATTCTCTTTATCGTTGCGGTGATTTGGGCAGGTTATCGGGTGATACAAGCCTTACGCCGCAACGAACTAACCCGGACCTCACAGGCGGGCATGTTCGGAATCCTTCTCCTCGGGATATTCTTTCTCGACCTGCCTGTGATGATCTCGTACAACTACCAGCCGCGCTACCTGCTGACGTTCATGCCCATGCTTGCCGTGCTGGCGGCATATTTGGTTTTTGAGATCTACACGCGCCTCGGGCAATTCGGAAAACCCATATACTCAACCGCGGTCATCGTCGTCGTCGCAATGGTGTTCTATTCCTTTGCGCGGCTTGCCAGCATCGCGCTGCTCTTCATCAACGACTCACGTATCCCCGCCACCGAATATATGAAGACACTGCGACCCGGAACATCCCTCGAGCACACCAACTACCCCCCGACCTACGCGGAGGGGTTTTTCGAGCGCGAACACAACTATCCCCTGCACATCCAGATGGGAACGATTGACACTGTGCCCACCGACAAACCGTACGAATTCAACAAAGCCGAGGAGGGGCTGCTCGAACGCGGCACCGAGTACCTGATCGTCGACAGCTTCACCGCGAACCGCTTCAGCGACCCTCACGTGTGCGAACAGATCCCCAACGAGTGTGAATTCTTCAAACAACTCGAAACCGGCCGTACCGATCACTACCTGCTGATCGCCGAGTTTAACTATTCATTGCCGTGGTACATGCCGCAGGTACACATCGCCACCGCCAATCCATACATCCGCATCTATGAGCGAATCGATGAGTGAGTTCCGTTCGGGTTTCATCGCGATCATCGGCAGACCCAATGTTGGCAAGTCCACGCTGGTCAATGCGCTGCTCGGGCAGAAGATCGCCGCGGTGTCGCCCAAGCCGCAGACCACGCGCAAACGTCAATTGGGGATTCTCACCGGCAATACATATCAACTTGTCTTCGTGGATACGCCCGGAATGCACAAGGCGCGTCACAAACTCGGCGAGTATCTAAACAAAGAGGCTCAGGAATCGCTCGAAGGCATGGATGTGATCCTCTGGCTGGTGGACGGTTCTGTCCGACCCACCGAGGAGGACACTCAAATCGGACTCCTGCTCAACCGCCTCCCGCGTCGGACCTCACTCGTGCTTGCCGCCAACAAAATGGACCTGATCCACGCCGAGGCGTTAACGCGGAATCTCGAAGCGTACCAGGCATTGGTGAAGAAGGCTCGCGGTGACGACCGGAGGGAGGGTCGAAACGATGCGAAGATCATCTCCATCTCTGCTTCGAAGAATCAGAATCTCGATTCGTTGATTGAACTGCTTGTCTCGCTGAGCCCGGTCCGCGCGCCGGAGTTCGACGAGGAGCAGGTCACCGATTCGTACGAGCGCGAGATCGCCGCGGACCTGATCCGCGAGGCGTGTCTGAATCAACTGCGCGAGGAAGTGCCGCACGGCGTCGGCGTGCGCGTGGACGAGTTCAAGGAACGCGAGAACGGGATGCTGTACCTC
>DATKAU010000071.1:0-7365 GCA_035514655.1 Anaerolineales bacterium | reverse complement strand
GGTTGAGCTACAGAGGAGTTACTTTCACCCTGACTGGTACTTTTTATCTCTGCCATTCCTGCCTGCCTTTCTAACAGAAGCAGTTGAATCCCATTGATAGGGACAACACTTCCCCCTTGTCACCGATACGGCTATTAGGGTGTTACTTTATAGAGATCTGGCCTTTACCTCGCCAGCGGGATATGAATGAAGAACGTGCTCCCGGGTAGTTTCTCTTCATCATAGCCGGGACTCTCCGCCCAGATCTTCCCCTTGTGCGCGCGGACGATGCCCGCGGCAATCGCCAGTCCCAAGCCTGGTACGCCGCCCTTGAACTTGGTCCGCCCCGAGGAGTGCAGTTCCACCTTGCCCAACTGGTAGAGCTTCTCGAAGATGATCTTGTGATTGGCGGGGTCGATGCCGATGCCTGTGTCGCGGATCTGGATCTCGCAGAAATCCGCCGCGCCCTCGTGGACTCTGCCTGCGCTGATGGTGATCCGTCCGCCGTCGGGGGTGAACTTGATGGCGTTGAGGATCACATGCTCGAGCGCCTTCTGCAGGAGTTCAGGATCAGACATCACGGGCAGGGTATCGCTGATGGACGGATCCAGCTCAAGGCTGAGTTGACGCGCTCTTAAATCCTCGGCGAAATCCTTCTGAATGAAGCGCAGGATCGGAGCCAGCGGCGAGGGCTCGAGGTGCGGGCTGATGATTTCGTTTTCGAGCCGCGCCACATCCAGCATGCTGTTGACTACGGAGTGCAGGCGTTCGCTCCCCTGCACCACACCCTCCACAGCCTGCGTCAGGGTGGAGTTGCCCTGCACGGCAGGCAAGGCTTTGATCATACCCATGTAGCCCTTGATCACGGTAAGCGGCGTACGCAGTTCATGTGCCGCCACCTGGATAAAATCGCTCTTGTTCTTGTCGAGTTTCTTCAAGGTATCGTGCGCCACACCGAGTTCCGCCACACGCAGTTCCACCATGCGTTCCATCATCTGGTTGAAGCGCGTCACTTCATCGAACAGGCGCGCGTTTTCAAGCGCGATCCCCGCCTGAATGGCATAGGTACTCGCGATCAGCACTTCATCCTGCGTGAACGCGGCGGGATCTTTGCGGCTGATGGTGAGCATACCCATCACCTTGCGCTTCAAATACAGCGGCAAGCCCAGCAGGGATCGATCCGCGGGAATCCACGGCGACTGCCCCCAGCCGCGAAATTGCTGCGTATCGCCGACCAGCATCGGTTCGGATTGTTTTTTAAGAAAGTGATAGATGTGCGTACCGTTGATGTTGTAGTTCAACTCGTCCACCGGCGCGCCTTCGGGGAAACCCAGATGCGAGTCCAGCATGGGAGTGCCATTCACATCCTCCGTGAACAACGCGCTCCGTTCGTGCGCCACCACGCTTGATAACTGTTCGAGGATCTGTTGCGGCACCTCTGCCACGGACGACAGCAGGGTGATCTGCCGCGCGGCTTTGGTGAGTGCCTCCGCTGCGCGGCGCCGCGCCTGTTCACTGGAATACAACCTGGCGTTCTCCGCCGCCGTGCGTTCCGCCCATTCGTTGGCAACGGTGAGTTCGGCAGCGTGATCGCGCGCCTCACTCAGTAGTCGTTCGACCTCCAGCTGCGCCTGCTCCCTCTGCCGCACGAGTGTGACGCGCAGGAGGGCGCTGCTCACCAGGTTGCGCACACGCACATACACCTCCCAATCGCGCGGACCCATCTCTGCCCACATATACCCGAAGCGGTTGCCCGCCAGCGAGAGCGGCATGATCACAGCCGTGTACCGCCGGTCATCGCTGGATGTGCCGCGCGGCGCCAGTTGACCAGCTTCGATCGCCGCACCCTCGCGCGAAACCGAAAACTTTGCGTCTTCATATTGGAACAAAACACGCACATTCCCGCGCGCTGCGGCTTCACCATATGCCATCACGTACCAGCGCCCGATCCCCATCGCAGGGAAGTGTTCCGTGATCGCCGCCCCCAGTTGATCCATGCTCATGGCGGGAGCCATCGAAAAACTGAACCCCTGAAAAATTCCTTCCTGCTGTTCGAGCACCAGCCTGCGGTATGCCTGCGCGCGCTGCGAGAGTTCGCCCGCCAGCAGGCGCGCCTGCTGGAAGAGGTTTTCTGCGAGCAGCATGGTGGTGTGGCTGGTGATACCGCCCAGCGCGTACCTGCGCATCACCGAGAGCAGGTTATGCCACACAGAAGCCGGAAGCCCGTGCTTTTGCATGAGGTTGATCATCGAATTGACCACTTTGAGGAAATTGTCACCCGGTGATTTTTCATTCAACGCAATGAGGAAAGAATCCCATGCCGCGCCGAACGCCTCCCTGAATTGCAGGTGCGCAGCGTCCTGCTCGGTGATCCCTGCCGCGTTGAGCAGGGCTCGCAATGCGGCTTCGCGTTTGTTTTCGAGTTTGCCGGTCTTTGCCACGTCGCGCGGCGCCACCGCCGCCTGCTTCACATGTTCGGGCAGGCATCCGCACGACCAGCGGATGAGCAGCTGCGTCGGCGTAACAATCGTCCGTTGCACAGTATCGCCATTGATCCGTTTGAGCAGTGTCTCAAGCGCCTGTTTGCCGGCGGTGTAAAACGACCGCCTTACCGTGGTCACCGGCACGCCGGTTGCCTGTGCCTCGCGCAGGTCGTCGAACCCGGCAAGCCCCATATCCTCGGGCACGCGGATGCCGCGCTGCTGCAGCGCCTCGAGGGCGCCAAACGCCATGCGATCGTTCGCCGCGACAATAGCCTGACACCTCGCTTCGCGTTCATCGAGCAGGGTGAAGACGGCATCGCGTCCGCTTTCGGGCGTGAAATCGCCATCCGCAACGAGCCGCTCATCGAAGCGAATCCCGTTTGCCTTAAGTTCATCCTTGTAGGCTTGAAAACGCTGTTCGGCATCCAACTGCCCCGGCATGCCGCGGATGAAGGCTATCCGTTTATAGCCGTGTTCTTCGATCAGGTGGCGCACCTCGGCGCGCATCCCCTCCTCATTATTCGGGATGAACATGGTCGCGCCGTCGAGTTCAATCGATTGCGTCACGATGGGCTTGCCCTCAAACCGGCGCCGGAATTCCTTCCATGTTTCGGCGCTTGTGTGGTACGCCACATCAGAGGTCAGCAACAACCCGTCAAAGCATTCGGGCGAGGCAAGATCATACAAACCGAGCGACGGCGAGCCGGGATCCTTGTCCGCGACAGGCTGCAGGCTTCCCCCAATGAAATGCAGCAAATTGACATCGTTTGCCTCCGCCGCTTCCATCACACCCGCGAGGAACTCCGCGCCCCAGGCGCGCCCAACTTGCGAGGCGAAGACCGCGATGGTTTTGCGTGTTGAAACCGGCTTTGGCAAGAAAGGACTCCGTTTGGTTTTGAATCAGATCCACATCCGGACGGAAAACCGCTTCACGCGCCGCCGAAGATTGATCTTGATTAAAGCACTTTATTCAGGCTGAGGGGACTTCGCCCCATCGATCCTCAAACTCATCTGCCACTGCGACAATTCCTCCCTTTCGAACCCCGCCTGTTCGAAAACACGTCCCATCTCTTCGGGATAGATCGCGGGTACGTGCCAGGTGCGCCCGGGATGATGCGCAATGACTGTCTTGACGATCTCCGCGCCGCGCTTGTGGCCGCGCGCTTCGGGGGTCACCAGCAGGGACCAGATCAACACGTGTGCTTCCTCCGGATCCGAGACAAGGATATACGAGTGGTCGTTGCAATAACCGTGCACAGGAGGAGTCATCTGCGCCATGGTCTCCGCCGATAACTGCCACGGCAGATCGGGGAAGCCGTATTTCGCGATCAACATGCCCATCTCGCGCGGGTCGAACTCGTGCAGGGGCTGATCGTCAAGCTCAGCCGCTTCGCGCCGGATCAAGCCGATGAGTCTCCTCACGACGATGAAACCGTATTTCCGATACAGCCCGAGGGCGCGTTCATTCTGATCGATCACTTCGAGCACCATCTCGCGGTCGCCGCGCTGACGCGCGTCTTCAATCAGTTTTTCCATGAACCATGATCCCGCGCCCGAGCCGCGGATCTCCGTCGCGTTGCCCATGGCGGCGAGGCGGCTCGTCCAGCCGCGGCGTGCGATCAAGGCGATGCCCGAGGGTATGTCGTCGGCAAGCAATACGCGGCTGGCGGTCAGATCGATGTTGTCCTTCCGGAGTTTGTCGAGGAATTGCGCCAGACTGAGATGGATGGGGACGAAATAGCCTTCAAAGCCGCGATTCAGCGTCTGGACGAGATCAGGCATGGGGTAGTCCGACGCGGGTTTGAGGTCTAATTTCATGGTCCCGATTTTAACCGCGTCCATTGTATAATCCGCCAGTAAAAGAGGACAATTTCATAACAGACTGCGTGAGGATGGGCTGGACCCTTCTTTCGCCACAGACGTGTGCCCGCAGGGTAGAGCACAGAGATTTTGAGATTTTCTCTGAGTTCTTTGTGGTTTTGTGGCAAAGCCATCAAACCCGGCAACTCCCACTACGTAATCTCATCCCCAAGGAAATTTCATGACAGACTTCAAACGCATTGCCTTGAAGATCACTTCGATCCTGTTCCTCACACAAAGCCTGGCATCAGCGGGATTCATCGCCGCGGCGACGATCAACCCGATCCTCGGGGCGAAACTGGCATCAGATCGTTCGCTTGCCACCATCCCGACCGCCGCGTATCTGTTGAGCGGCGCCCTCTCCGCCTCGGCGTGGGGCTACTTGATGGATCGCCTCGGGCGGCGCAACAGCATTGCCCTGGGTTTGGTGATCGGCGTGATCGGCAACGTGCTTGTGTTGTACGCCATTCAGGCATCGTCATTTCTTCTCGTGATCGCCGGCTTGATGCTGATGGGCACCACCAATTCGGCTGTACAGTTGGGCCGATTTGCCGCGGCAGAAGTCAATCCTCCAGAGCGCCGCGGGCGTGCGATCTCGGCAGTGGTGCTCGGCGGTGTGATCGGCACGATCCTGGCGCGCGTGCTGGCAGTTCCCGTCGGGGAATATGCGGTGCGCATCGGCATGGATGAACTCGCCGGTGCCTACATCACCACGCTTGCCTTGTTCACGGTCGCAGCACTCCTGGTGTTCATCGGTCTTCGCCCCGACCCGCGCGATGTGGGCAGGGAATTGGCGAGTCAACATCCTGAATCGACCCCGCACCTGCAAGGCGGCGAATCACGACCGATTTTAGAAATCCTGCGCCAGCCCGCGGCGATCACTGCAGTAACGGCGATGGTGCTCGGGCAGGTGGTGATGGTGGCGATCATGGTGATCACCTCGCTTCATATGGAGGATCACCAGCACCCGCGCAGCGATATTTATTCTGTCATCTCGGCGCACACGTTCGGCATGTTTGCCCCCTCGATCATTTCAGGCTGGCTGTTGGATAGGATCGGGCGCGGCAGGATGATCCTTGGCGGTGCTTTCATTCTTCTGTTGGCGTGCATCGCAGCGCCGCTATCGCCGGATGTTTTACCTCTAGGCATTGCACTTTTTCTGCTCGGCCTCGGCTGGAACTTCTGTTTCGTCGGCGGCTCCACATTGCTGGCAGACCAACTCTCGCCTCTCGAGCGCTCACGCACACAAGGCACAAACGATTTGCTCGTGGGGCTTGCCTCAGCCGCGATCAGCTTGAGCAGCGGCTTCATCTTCGACGCCACGGGTTATACGATGATGGCGATCATCGCGGGATTGCTTTCGCTGGTGCCGCTCGTTTTGTCGCTCTCGTTTGTGAGGAACAGGACGGCGCCCGTTGGCGCATGAATCAAAAACCCGTGGCGTTGAAGTGCCACGGGTTTTTTCTTATTTCCTTATCATCGTCAACAGCATCTTGAAGCGGGTCAAAGCCCTGACCGCGTGCGGTTCATCGGCGGGCATGATGATCGCCTCGCCTGATTTCAACTGGAACGGTTTGCCGGAGATTTTGATCTCCGCTGCGCCGTCCAATACATGGACGAGCGCATCGAACGGCGCAGCATGCTCGCTCAACTCCTGATCCTTGTCGAAGGCAAAGAGGGTCACGTTCCCGGCATCCGCCTTGGTGATCTGGCGGCTGACCACTGAACCGTTCTGATAGCTGACAAGTTCAGCCATGTGCAAAATTTCCGATTTAGGTGCAGTTGCCATAACGCCTCCGGCGAAGAAGACAGGAAATCACGTACACAAGTATAAACGTGTTTACCTGTCTGCTTGTCTCCCTGTGCACTTATACCCATCTACCTGATCTCAATCTGATAATCAGCCGGGATGCGTGTGTAGCGCGCCGTGCCGGTCACGATCAGGATCGCCTCATCGCCCGGACCCAGCGAAAACGGGTATTCAACCGTTTGATCGTCGTTCACTGCGAGATGAGTCACGGTTGTGCTGTCGCCTTTAACGATCAGGGACAGGCGGTAGGTCTGCGGAAGAACGTTTTCGACGCGCGCGAACCCGGCAGCGATCCAGCCGCCATCGTCCGCTTCAAAATCTGTCTGATAGCCGATCGCGTCCACCCGCACGTCGTCGAGCAAAAAGCCTTCGCCGTTGACCGCCGCGTCGGTGATGTATTCGAAGCGGATCTGCACCGTCTGCCCGGCAAACTGCGAGAGGTCCACATCCTCCTGCACCCAATCGCCGGTCTGGGCGTTGTAGCCGCAGCCAAACGAATTGCCGGAGGGGTCCTCGGTCGTGCAGGATGGTGTGGTGAGGATCTCCCACGTTTCGCCGTCGGCGGAGGTTTCGACGAACACGTAATCGTAATCGGTCTCCAGGTCATACCACATGGAATAAGACAGCGTGACCGGCGCGCTTGCGCTGGTGAGATCGAACTCGCGCGTGAGGGTCATGTTCGATTCATCGCCCTTGTTCGACCAGAAGGAGTATTTGCCCGAGTTCGCGTCTGCGGGCAGGAGTTTCGCCAGCGTGGAGCCGCTGAACTTCAGCGTGTGATCGCCCGCGCAGGTGATGGTGAAATAGTCGATGCCGTATTGATTCACCGATCCGCCTGTGCTGCCGGGGCACGAAGAAACGGACTGGGATACCACGATGCTTGGTGCATCGGGATAATTATTGTAGTGAAAGCGCCCATCGCCAACGGATTCGTCCATGAGCCACATGGTCGCCGCCCAATCCATGAACACATCGTCGGCTGTGATCACCTGCCCGGTCAATGGATCGGTAATGTTGAGTTCCGCAAGAGTCAGGTCGATGGCTTCCAGCCCATTTTCGGCGTGACTCACCACGTCCTTGGTGGCATCCTCCCCAAACCGATCAAGCAAATAGGCAAGGTACAAAAAAGACTGCCCGTAATGGGCTCCGTTCGAGCCGGGGTCTGGCGACCAGTCTGTCAGGTTGAGATCGGGATTGGTGACGTAGTAATAATCGAAGTAAATGGGATAGCCA
>DATKAU010000070.1:0-3301 GCA_035514655.1 Anaerolineales bacterium | reverse complement strand
CGCACTCTTTGTCTGTCTTCTGTGCGTCTTCACCGTCTATGCGCTGGCGCTTTCGGTCATCTATCCCGCCATCCTCATCCTCTTTGCACGCGAAGGGACTCTCGCCTCGTGCTTCAAATTCCGCGACGTGTTCGAGTTGATCAGCAAAAACTCCGGCCCTTTTCTGACGGCATGGGGCGTGAGCATCGCCGCCAGCCTGGGTGTGAGCTTCATCGTCAGCGCCGCGCAGCTCGTTTTGAACTTCATCCCCTGCCTCGGATCCATCGTCGCCTTCGCGCTGACCTTCATCGTCATTTCGTACACCTACGCTGTGTACTCCCATCTCTTCGGCCAGTTCGGGAGGATGGCGTTCGGGACCGCCGAGGCGATGACGCCTTCCTAGCGTTTCCAGAGTCGTCCAACCATCGAGCCTGCGATTTCCCGCAGGCTTTTGTTTGCAACTTATCTCCTGTGACCCCGTATAAACCATAGACATCAATTCAGGAGAACGAAATGAACACACAAAAACCAACTCTCGTCCACGTAATTGCATGGACGACCCTCGCCAGCGGCATCACCAACTTGTTCTGGGGATTTGCCGCCACGGGCACTGCGCTAGCCACAGTGATTGGCGTATTCTGCATCCCGCTCACGATCCTGCCCACCGTGCTCGGCGTCTTCGAGCTGATCTACGCGGCAAAATTGTTCAGCAACCCGCCGCAGGCAATCAAACCATCCACAAATATCGCCGTGCTCGAAATCGCCTGTCTGCTGGTAGGCAACGTCTTCTCGATGGCGGTCGGGATCCTTTCGCTCGTTTTCTATAACGATACCGTGGTCAAGGATTATTTCGCCAGGCTCAACGGGACTCTCCCGCCATTGGACATTGTGCCCTCCACGCCCGCTCCAATGCCCGAGTCGGAAGTTGTTCCAGCCTCAGAATTCGTTCCTCCGCCCGTGGAGGAATCCTCCGCCCCTCCTGCTGCTCCTACGGAGGAGAATCCCGCCAAACCCAATCGGACCCCGCGTAAAATCGCGAAGGGTTGATCTTCTAATCCTGACGCCGTCCCTCACGAAACGCTCAGAGGGATGGCGTCAGTTTTTAAACCGGGAATTTCATCCTCTTGACTCTCATCCTCCTAAACCGTACAATCAAACTACAATTTAACGGGCAACAGGGAAGAGACTTATTAAGACCTGTTAGGTCTAGGATAAGAGCCGAAGGTGCAAATCTGGGACAGGCGAAACCAGATGAATCTCTCAGGCAAAAGGACCCTGCCCCGAACCTTCTCTGGAAAGTTTGTTTGTCCGGCGGATTTATTGCCTGACAACGACACCGACGGTGTAACGCCCGCTGGTCGAGACGCAAGCAGTCGAGACCACAAGGGCGAATCTCTCAGGTCACATTACAGAGGCGCGCGAGTATCTTCGTGCGCCTTTTGATTTGCCCCTATGGAATCAGGGAGCTCGCTCTCGTTTTACGCCAGCAAACCCTGGCGGGCACACGAGCTGGCTGACTCCAAAATCTTTACAGGAGACCCACACCATGAACACCCCCTCCAACTTGAAATACGCAAAATCTGACGAATGGTTCGACCCGGCGTCGGGCAAGGTCGGCATCACCGATTACGCCCAGAACCAGCTCTCCGACATCGTCTTCATCGAGATCTTCGTGGAAGCCGGTGATACGGTTGAAGCGGGCAAAGCGATCGCCTCCGTCGAATCGGTGAAGGCTTCCGCAGAGATCTACTCCCCGGCAGGCGGAAAGGTAGCTGCGGTGAACAAGGATCTCGCCAACAAACCCGAAGCCATCAACACCGATCCGTTCGGCGAAGCGTGGATGATCCAACTCGAAGACGGCTCGGCAGGCAACGTGATGGATTCTGCCGCGTATGAGAAGTATTGCGAGGAACGCGCCCATTAAATCGTGATCTTGTAGGGGCGGGGTCTTCCCCCCCAATGTGGGCGAGATGACCTCGCCCCTACGATTGATGCAATTAGAGGAACCATGACATATATTCCAATCAGCCCCAAAGAACGCGATGCGATGTTGCAGACTGTCGGCGTCAAGTCGCTGGATGACTTGTTCGATGCCATCCCCGCCAAACACCGCTTCCCCAAACTTGACCTGCCCCCTGCGTGGACCGAAATGGAGGCAATGCAGCAACTCTCCGATATTGCGGACGCCAACGAAAACGTGCGCGGCGATCTGATCTCCTTCCTCGGCGCGGGCATGTATCATCATTACATCCCCTCCGTCGTGGACCACATGTTACGCCGCGGCGAGTTCTATACCGCGTACACGCCATATCAGCCTGAAATTTCTCAAGGCACACTGCAAGCCATCTTCGAATATCAATCGCTGATGTCTGCCCTCACCGGCATGGAAGTATCCAACGCCTCGCATTACGACGGCGCGACCGCCACCGCTGAAGCCGTGAGCCTCGCGTTCGCGCAATATCGCGGCAAACGCAGGAAGGTGGTCATCTCCCCGACAGTCCATCCGCAATACCGCGAAGTGATCCGCACGTACACGCAGGGTATGGACATGGATCTTGCCGGCGATGCGCCCGATGCCGAACTTGACTCTGATCCCAGCGATCTGATCGACCTCGTTGGTGATGATACCTGCCTTGCGATAGTGCAGTATCCTGATTTCTTCGGGCGTGTGTATGATTATTCCAAATTTATCGATGGCGTCCACGCAAAAGGTGCGCTGGTCTGTGTCGTGGTGAATCCAACAGCCCTCGCGATGTTCAAGACCCCCGGCTCGATGGGTGCGGACATCGTCGTGGGCGATGGACAGCCCCTGGGCATCCCGATGTGGTACGGCGGACCAAGCGTCGGCTTTTTCACGACGCGCAAGCAAAACGTCCACAAGATGGCGGGGCGTCTCGTCGGCGAAACGGTGGACAACAAAGGTCAACGCGCCTACGTCCTCACACTCACCGCGCGCGAGCAGCACATCAAACGTGAACGCGCCACATCCAACATCTGCACCAATCAAGGTCTGATCGCCCTTGGTACCGCGGTCTATCTTTCATTGCTCGGCAAGAAAGGTCTGCGTCAAGTCGCCGAACTTTGTTATCAAAAAGCCCATTATGCCGCGGCACAGCTCGGCAAGATCAAGGGCTATCAAGTCACGTACAACGAACCGTTTTTCCACGAGTTCACGCTCACGTGTCCGCAACCCGTTGCGGAAATCAACGAACAACTGCTTGAACAAGGCATCCTCGGTGGATACGATCTCGATCAGGATTATCCATCGCTGGCGAATCACATGTTGATCGCCGTGACAGAGATGAACACAAAGGAAGAAATT
>DATKAU010000069.1:0-9046 GCA_035514655.1 Anaerolineales bacterium | reverse complement strand
GGGGATGGATACAGGAAGAAAAAGGTTTCAACCGCGATGATGAACGCCACCGCTCCGATGACGAGGCGCGCAGGGGGATTGGTAAGGGTGCCGGTTATTCGTGAAAAATCCATGTTTCGATATCCTTAAAGACAATGTCGTAGGTCCCGCTCAGTCTCTGTACTTTGACCGCCTATCGCAATCGCAGAATCGTAGACTCCGTCCACCGGCGCTAGATTGCGGCAAGCCAATAATACAGGCGTTCATGGCGGCTGGTTCTGGGAAGGTTTGTCACCGGCTCTCTGCCTGCCAGCATGTCATACATACGCTCATATTTGTTGATGATTTCGCGGTTCGAGGGGTTTTCCGCCAGACCGCGGCTTGCGAATGACATCTGCACGCGATTGGGCCTGTCCGTGTTCAGGCAGGTGCCAAACGAAACCTTTACGCCCGTTGGTGATGATAATGGTTTATTGATCCTCCCGGTCAAAGGGAGAATCTGGTATCCGAACACCGGAGTGCCTGCGAGTCTATTGCCGATTGTCGTTAAAGGGATGGCGAACGGCGTGGAATTCGAAGTCCGCGGCGTGCCTTATGAAATTAGTCGCTGAACCCCATCCATGACTTGACGCGCTTCCAGGAGGATGATGGATATGGTTTCCCCGCATCCCTCTGCCTGACCAGTCTGTCGTAAAGTCCTTCGTGCATTTTTTGCACTGATTGAATATCGTAGTATTTCGCGAGTTTGCGGCTTTCCCTGCCCATCTGCCTCGCCTTCTCGGGGTCGTTCAGCAGGTTTGTCATGGCAGTGCCAAGAGCATGCAGATCCCCGGGATGGACGAGATAACCGTTCACGCCGTTGTACACAATTTCAGCGATAGATG
Organism: Anaerolineales bacterium; assembly: GCA_035514655.1. Classification (GTDB taxonomy): domain Bacteria; phylum Chloroflexota; class Anaerolineae; order Anaerolineales; family Villigracilaceae; genus Defluviilinea. The sequence goes on along the minus strand of DATKAU010000069.1, from coordinate 8,183 downwards.
TGGCATCCACGGCAACAAGCGGCAGACCGCTGGCGGCGGCTTCGAGCAGGACGAGCCCTTGTGATTCGACCTCCGAAGCCATCACAAACAGGGCTGCGATCCGATAGATATCGGGGAGGCCTTCCCGGGCGGTGAGATACCCGGAGAAATGGGTGCGATCTGCGATCCCCAACGATTGACTCAATTTCATCAACGCGGTTTTTTCACGCCCGTCGCCGACGATGAGCAGGTGCGCATTCGATTCCCGCATCGTCAACGCCGCAGCCTGCAGGATTCGATCCACGTTTTTTTCCGGATCAAGCCTGCCCACATGGAGGAGGATGGGAACATCGGGAGGAAGATTTAACCGGCCACGCGCGGCGATTTCGGATTCCCGGAAAAGAGACGGGTGAAACATCCGGGTGTCGATCCCGCAGGGAATCGTTTCCGTTCGAATCCCTGCTGTTTTTGATACCGTCATGGATGCGGTTTTTGTGGTGGTGATGATGGATGTGAAGTTATTTGCAAAGATGCGAACATACAGCCAGACCGTCTGTTCCGTGAGTCGTTGCAGAACGCCCGGTTTCGGCAGGTATCCCGTGACAAACCAAGGGAGCATGTGCATGGTTAGTGTGGTGGGGACGTTCATCTGGCGCGCGTATTCAAAGCCGATCCAGCACAGTAATGGTTCGTGCCCGTGGATAATATCAGGTTTGAATTCGTGCAGGGCTTTGAGCACGGAAGTTCGAGGGTAGACCAGGAGCCGCTGACCCACTCGCATGGGGTTTCGGATGGATTTCAACCGGATCACCGAGAGGTTGTATTCCATGGAAACGTAGGGCTGTTTCCGGTCGCTGGCGGCGATAACCAGAACGTGATGACCGTGCTTCGCCATCTCGTTGGCGAGTTGTTTGACGGCGATTGCCGCGCCGCTGATCATCGGAGGATAGGATTGGGTGAGAAATGCGATGCGCATGGAAGGTATTGGAGATGGGACAGGTTCAGGGGAAGGGGATACCATCATCCGGCTCTGCAGAGTCCATGTTAGCGTTTCCTCGCCGCTGAAAGAAATGGATGGGTATTGATTTACCCATCCAGCGGGGGTTGATTTTGGCGCTTAATAGTATGGTATCCGGTTCCGGCTCGTCAAGGTACCGATCAATTATACATACGTTCATGCTATTCGAAGGTTCCGAAATGAGGAACATGACTGCCTCCCGGTTAAGCCGAAACGATCGCCGCATCGCTCACAGTTGGTGGGTAGGCTTGAGTAAGATAGGCAATACGCATGCCCGCTCCCTTTTGGTCTCTGCAACCAGGGTGTAAATTTTGTTCATCAATTCATTCGTGAGTGTTTGGAGGTGTTCCTCCTTGTGCCTGTCGGCGCGGGGATTCCACGGCGCGCCGAATGTCAGATGACACCTGCCGGAGGTCTGCCACAAGCCCGTCCGTTTTTTACCGAGCCGGTGGATGCTCAACCCGGTGATGTTTTCAAGCGGAACGTAGATCCCCAACGGGATAATCGGCGCGCCGGTCTGAAGCGCCATGCGGATCACACCGCTCCGGGCGGGGATTCGTTCCGCGGGCGGGACCAGCCTCCCTTCGGGGAAGATGACAAGAGTTTTTCCGTCGCGGAGGGCGCGGCAGGCATGCTTCAGGGCAATACAGCCCTTGTTGTCACCTTGCTCAACGGGGATCTGCCCTGACTGTCCAAGCATGCGCCCAACGATTGGAAGCGTAAACAAGTTTGCCTGCGCGAGGAAAAGCAGTTTCTCCTCAATCACCAACGGGATCTGCAATGCATCGCTGGCAAGCGTGTGATTGGCGGCGATGATCTTTGGTCCTCCGGGGAGCGGAAAACAACCATGCACCTGTGGTCTGGCGAACAGTGCAGAGTAAATTTTCGCAATCGCTTTCAGGGTTTCGTAGGCTGTGAACATCATAGCTCATTCTGTGCATTGGCGCGTTGTTGCGCCTCCGATATTGGCGGACTGGCGCCTGGAAAATTTCAGGGTGCACACCCGTTTAGCGGAATGGCGGGTACGCGGCGTGTCATGGGAGATTGAGGCAGTTGCATGGACGGGGATGATGCGCAGGGGGTCTGGGGGATCTCCTCCCGCGCTGCCGTTCGTAAAAACGAATCAACTGTATCGTGAAAATCACCGTTCAATTCCTCATAGGTGAACGGGGTCGGTGGCTGGTGATATGGATAATAGAGTTTCACGGTATTTACGTTGGAAAAATGCCTGTGCAGGATGTCTACGGTGGGGTCGAAGCGAATCAGTGGATCGTGGATTGACATGGCAAAATAACAGGGGGTGTTGTGTTTTTCGGTTTCGGTCTCGAATTCTGTCGTCAGGATCTCCTTAAGCTGTGAGTTGAGCACTGCAACCGTTCCCGCCTTGACATGGGAGAGTTTTTCCCGCAACGGAAGGGTATTCTCAAGTCTGCCGATCTTTCTGAGCAGGCTGACTATCATCGAAATTGTGCCCGGATTATGGACAAGAGCCAGAAATTTTTTCTGAACAGGGGGATGGCCGAGGAGTTGATTTAATTTGTACACCAGCGCCCGCCGCCGGTTGGAGAGGGGGAGCGCACGATGATCGAGACAGGGAGCGATCAGGATTAGCCGATCGATGCGATGGGAAAGATGCTTGTAGGTCCGCATGGCGAGCAGACCACCGAAGGAAAACCCCATCAGGTTGAAGCGTTCAAAACCCAGTTCATCCGCCAATTGCGAGACGAGCTCTGCAACCTTGTGGCTGGAGAAGCCTCCCTTGAATGCGGACGATTCTCCGTGGCCGGGCAGTTCGAAAAAATAGACCCGGAACCACTGCGCCATGAATTGAACGAGGGATCGCCATTCATTGAGTTCCGAGATGGTCGCCGGTACGATGATGAGCGGCTCGCCCGCCCCCGCCTCCATCACGTGCAAACGGGACGGGGGTAGGTTGACGAAATAATTTTTGGTTGCTGGTGTGGGACTGGTAATCATGGATGTCTCCTTTTACGCGATGAGCAAATGGGATTTTCGGTATCTGACAATCTGCCAGGCAATACCCACAATGACGAACAAACCAATAATCACTGCCCAGCCCTGCGGGGACAGGTTGCCGCCAAGTGCGCCGGCCGCGCTGGTGACCAGGCAGGCCATTCCGCGTCCCAACAGGTTGGCTTTGGCAAACTGGCGGTGAGAGATGGTTCCCAACCCTGCTATGTAGCACATGGCATCATTCGGAACGAGCGGCATGACCAGCATAATGAAGTAGAAGGCGAAGCCCTGTCCGCGTGCGGCCCTATCCCAGCGGGATAAAACGTTAGGCGCAATCCATTTTTCAGCAAAGGGACGGCCTTGTTTTCGCGCCAGCAGAAAGGCAAGTTCGCCTCCGGCAACGAGACTGAGCCACGAGATGAAAAAGCCACCCCAGAAACCATAGAGGTAACCGCATGCCACCATCAACACCTGCCCGGGTATGAAGGCGAGGAAAACCTGCAGAACGAAAAGCGTTGAGAAAGCGGCAGGTCCCCACATGCCTGTTCCCCGCATAGAGATGGTTACCGCATCGAAACTGCCGAACCAACCCCACATCTCGGTGAGTTGGTTTCGCCCTACCCACAAACCTAAAAGAGTGATGGCGATGGCAACCAGTGCCGTTGTGTATCTTTTGTTCATGGCGGTCTCCTTTGCTGCCCCATCTTGGCATTCCCAGACTGCCAAAACCAGAGAACGGACTGCCAAAAGACGCCAATTAAACAAAAAGACCCTGAAGGTCCTTGAGACCTTCAGGGTCTGAACGGAACTTCCGGCGACAGTTGCACTGCCTCGGGAACCTGGGCTACCCCGAATGTTCCATTTCCACCAGGGCACGCGCCAGCGATCGGATGGCGGAACGGCGCGTGCGGTTGAACGTGCCCTCCGAGATGTACAATTTGCTCATGATGTCGCGGTTCTGGACGCCTTCCACGTACGCGTCATGCAGGATCACGTAGGAGAACCACTCCCGTGGGATTGGCTCCTTCGGAATAATCGGACCGGGCCTCATCTTCTCAATGGCTTCGATAACCACAGCCTGCACCAGCTTGCCGCGGTCGATGTGTGTTTTTTTGTCGCCGGTCATCTGAGCACGGACGATATCCATTTCTGCGAGCGGGGAATCAGCAAGGTAGGTATAGTCGAACAGGTTTTTCAGCACAAGGTCGATCGTGTCCACGGGGATGCGGCTCTTGTCCACCGCCTGCACAGGCTCGGTAGCAATGCTCGCCACCTTCTCCAGTTGTTCGCTGTTGCGGAGGTGTTGAAAGAGGGCATCAGCGATCTGGTCTGCGGGGTAAAGCAAACGTTCCAGGTCGGCGTGGGCGTATTGCATCCCGTTTGTTGGGCGTCCAAGGATCAGCGCGCCGACCTGCGCCGATTCGTTGTATAACGGCACCAACAGGGCGGCGTCCTCGAGCGGCGTGGCGAAAACACCCGGGGTGAGGTGACGGAAATCGTCGGCGGTGAGCAGGTCTGAGGGGAGTTCGAGCGAGCCCCACTTCCAGCGGAAGTGTGCGATCCCTTGGGCAGTCCCGTTTTTATGGACCATGATCAAACCGTAACTCGCGCGGATCGGGTTGCACAGCGAGGCGAGGATCTCCTCGAGCATTCTCGTCATGGCTTCGGTCTCGCCGGCGAGCCGCCGCAGATCGTGCAGGCTCGTGCGCAGGCGGCGCGTTTCACCTCGATAGAAGAACCAGTCGAGAAACATGGATGCCGCATTCAACAAGGTGTGGGTGAGCACGCCCAGCAGGGGGACAAAGATGACGATCACCCTCGGTGCTTCATAGGCGAACACGAGGATCCACGAGGCAAGGGTGTACACGACAGTGATTGTCAGGATGCCCAAAAGGTTGTAGAAGAAATCGCGTTCGATGGTGCGTTTCTGCACAAGGGCGCTGTAGCGCGCAATGCCATACCCCACCATTGCAACGAAGATCGCCAGCACACCAGACATCACCACCATGGGCATGGTGAACAGGTTCAACCCCGAGGACACCAGCGAAACCGGCGCGATCAATCCGGTGATCACAGTGGCAGCAACCAACGTCCGCAGCTGCCGGCGGATGATTTCATTCGGCGCCACATACGCGGAACGCGCCAGGTTGATGATGCTCAACGCGGTCAAGCCGATCAATGCGATGCCGAAGATCGAATACAACGGTCCCGCCTGCAGGCTGTTGAGATACAGTGGATCGCCGCCCTCCACAGAAAATAGGATCTGTGTAAACGCCTGCACCACAATCGCGGTGATGGCAATTAGATAGCCGGCGATCACGCGGGTCCAGCGCCAGACGTTCATTTTGCCGGGGCGCAATAACATGGTGGCGTGATGCCAGAAAGCGATGGAGGGGATCACCGACCACCCTTGCAGCCAGGCGCTTGCGCCGTGCTCGAACAACCCCGAGGGCCAAAACGGGAACAGGAACCGCAACCCCGACGGTCGAAACGCGGGGACTGGCGGCGGGCTGAGGGCGAGCAGGATGTTGATGAACAATCCCCCCAATGCCCAAAGCGTCAATGCCGTGAGCCAGGCAGTCGGCGCGCGCGGGTTGCGCGTGACGAGATACAGCCCGAGCCACAGCGCGGTCATCAGCGCCAGGAAGTTGACGGCGAAGGTGAGTTGATTGAGCGACATACGATTGTTGAGCCGATCCGCTTCACGCGCTGGGACAGTTGTTCCCGCACCCGGAGCCGGGTCTTGGCTGACGCGTTAGATCGTTTCGACCGTCTGCCGCATCTGGATCGGCAGCACCTTGGCGGCGACCCCCACAATTGCATGTTTTCCACTTTGCGGCATGAGATCCTCCTGTGTATATGACCCAGACTTTGACTCTACAACCCCCGATGGTTGATAATGTGACGCGCTTTTCTCGTGGATGGAAGATCCGTTTGGTGTGGGGAGGAGCCCCGGCACAGCTTATCTGGAAAACAGAGCCAGCGGGCTTTTCGAATTGATCAGGGAAGTCAGCTCGCCGTATGGGACGGTGACGGTTTGCGGACCGGCTGCATAAGGCGCAACCTGATATTCATCGAAGGTGATGAGCAAGCCGTCGGCGGTAATATTCCAGTTGCGGTAGTTTTCCATCGAGGGTTCTGCGCCCTGCTGAAAGCCGCCATAGAATCCGATGTCGCGTTTGGAGAGTTCGGCAATGCAATATCGGGAAATTACGGTCAGGAAATCTGAATCGGGAGGGAACAAATCCCCCAGCGATAATTCCTCCCCGCCTTCGAGATCGAAGTTAAAGGTCATGCTGTATTGATAAGGGTGGGCAGCGCCGTCGGCATACCCTGAAAAAATAAACTTCAAACTCCAGATGTTGCCCTGCTGGAGGATGAGCGTGGATTGTGCATCGAAGGAACTGCCCACCGTGAAGGACTGGACGGGCATTTGCGCCAATACGTTTTCCCTGAAATACTTGATTTCCTGCGAGAGGATCGCCTCCACACCGCGGTTGAAGGCTTGCGCGCGCGGGTCATCGCTCCCGGTCAGTTTGGGCGTCTGGGCTGTGATGGTGTAGATCGGAGCCTGTCCCTGCTCCCTGAAGGAGATGGAACTCAATGCAACCTGCTGGCTCAACGGAATGGTGGTCTCAACAGCCGCTTGAACTGTAGCAGTGGGTGGGGCCTCCACCGGGATGCAAGCATGCAGAAGGATGAATACAAGAATGAGAAAGACTATCTGCCTGTTTTGGATTACCCGTTTCATTGCTGCATTCTCCTCTCTAATGTTCCATTATATAGAACGGAACGGGGAGAATTTTTGTTTCACCTTGTCGGCTGCATACCCACCGCCTGTCACTTACTACTGGCGCAATACCGTCAGGATCGCCAGCGCCTCGTGTTTTCCCCCGCCTCCGTTTTCGCCGCCAGGACCCACGCACGACGGACAGCCGTCTGCGCACGGGCAGTCGCTCACCAGTTCGTGCGCGCGGGCAATCAAGTCATCGTGCATCTCGAACAATTTCTGGCTGAAGCCGATCCCTGCCGGGATGGAATCGTAGATGACCACAGTGGGCGGGCCGAAGATCTGATTTTCAACCGGCTCGATGTGAGTGCCCAAATCCCCGGCGTCACACATTAGGAACAACGGCGCGAGGTTGCCGAGCACATACGCCAAGCCTGCCAGCCCGCTGCGGATGCGCACGTTTTCCTCCACTTTATTGTGGCAGGAGTGGCAGAGCGTGGCGAGATTCTCCAGCCGGTTTGCCTCTTCTCTTGAAACAAACGATCGGAATGGAACCTTGTGGTGCACATCATGCTGGCGGCCTGTCCTGAGCGAATTGGAAGGGGTTTCAACTGTTCCGCACACCTGGCATGTGTATTTGTCACGCGCGCGGACGCGTTCGCGGATCTTATTCCACTCGGGTCCATAGTCGTTCGGGTCGTTGGACCAGGCCCCGGCTTCACGCAGACGCGTCACCGTCTCCTCGGAGAGACTCAACCAATAGCCTGTCGTCTGTAATTCAGAGGGTGGCAGATCCAATGGTTCCTGCCCGAGAGTCTCGTGGGTGTACCAGCGGCGTTTGAGGAAGGCGGTCACCTGGGTGGTGACGAGCAATTCGCCCCAGGCTTTTTCGCCGCCGCGCACAACGGCTTGAGCCGATTTCGATATGAGTTCCACCGTTGTTCCGCGCAGAGGTTCGGTGTAGTAATCGCTGGCGATCGGTTTGAGGCGGGCGATGTGTTGATCGAGATCCAACTCCTCCACAAAATATTGTTGTGCCTCGTGCATGTAGATCGCGCCGGGATGGGTCATCCACGTTGCGCTTTCGCCGTCCACGACGCCGATGGTCAGCGGTTTTTCATCGATAAAGGTTTGCAGAACAACGCTTTGCGGCGAGGCGGAGCGCAATGAGATGTTCGCAGCGGGGTATGTATCGGACATCCAGAAAAATTTTTCGTTCGAGTGATGAGCCTCGTTATTCTCGACGAGAAAGTTCAAATACTCTTCGATGGTCTGTGCTGAGACGGCGCCGAAGCCCTCGCCTTTTTGAAAAGGCAGTTCGAACATGGCGCAGCGCAAATGCTCGAGCAGGATCAGCAAATGATCGGGGTTGATCAACGCCTGTTCCGGCGAACGTTCGAAGAAGTATTCAGGATGGTGCGCGAGGAATTGATCGATCGGATTGGCAGAAGTTACCAGAACGCTGACCGCGGACTCCAGCCC
>DATKAU010000068.1:0-4708 GCA_035514655.1 Anaerolineales bacterium | reverse complement strand
ATCACATCGAAAGTATCTCCATCTTCGAGCGTTAAAGGACAACGATCCCGCCCAGGCGGGATCGTTGCATAAGGAGGGAAATTAACCAACAGCGGGTTCCTCCGCGGTTGGGACCACAGCGGGCAGGGCTTTGATCTCGCGATAGGCCAACGTCCATACGGTTGAGGTAAAGACCGTCTGCCAGCTTCCCAATAACAGCCAGGGAGAGAAGGCAAGGGTGAAGAACAGCGGCAGGACGGTGACGATGCCGAGCACCCATGCCAATACATTGCTCAGGAACAGGCTGAAGAGGCCGACCAGTATCAGGGCAGGGATTGCTGAAACAATCAGCGCGACGAGGAAGGTCACAAGCACAACCGGCAGGGTGATGATCACAAGGAGGACCGAGGCAATCGCCCAGACGATCCCGAGGCCGATCATCACCAGCCACATCAGACCGACGCTCTTCCAATTCTCGCGCACGAGGGCAATACCACGCCTCAGGGATTCCTGAACACCCAGATCTTCCAGGGCGCACACCCGCCAGAAGAAATGGCGGAGCAGGTTCAGGACGAAGCTCAGGATGATGACAGCAAAGATCACCATGAACACAATCCCGATCATGGCGATGACTGTGAACGAGGTAAATTGCAATCCGCCATTTTCGACGGCAAAGAAGATACCGATTCCCGCGAGCAGCAGGACCAGGGCGAGGGCAATCGCCGGCAATTTCACAATCAGGTTGATCAGGAACAGACGCCACGAGGTGCGCGACCAGCCGATGCGGAAACCTTCGCGGACGGTCATCTTGGCGTCGGTGCTCTCGTATTCATCCACCATGCGGATGACTGCCGTCTCGGACACATAGCGCGCGATCGCCACGATGATCCCGAAAATGAATATGACGAGCACGAAGAGGATAATGATCGAGATCAGGGCGGTCAATTCACCGCTCGGAATATCCACCGATCCGGGTCCTTCGCCGAAGAGTCGTTCCATTTCGCGGGTGAATTCCTGCATGGCCCGCTGGAAGTCCTCGGGTACCGGCATCTGCTGGCTATCACCCTCGAATTGATATTGCGTTCCGCTGTTCGAACCTCCACCGGACGAGCCGCCCGCGGCAAGCGCCAGTATCAGGCCAAATACCCACAGAGCGCGATAGCTCCACAGGATGGTCCATGAACGTTTCAAGATTTTGACGGGATCCATTGTATTTCTCCTTGTTTACAAACTTTCTCTTGCATTCTTTCCAGCTTGCATTCTTTCCAATCGGCGAACCTGCTTCAGCCTTCGAGGAATTGGCCATGTGGCTGACGCGCAACTCGCGTTCGGCGCGCCCACCAGATCGCAATCCATGCCAGGTATAGAAGCGCAATCGAGGCCTGCCAGAAAAATTGCGGTAACACGTTCCTTGTGTAATCAACAGTCGACTCAGCCCATTGCAGGCTGTCGCCTTGCAACACACCGGCCTGCCCCAGCACCGATGTCCAAATGGCACCACCAGATGAATCAGGGACGAGAAACGTTGCCGAACCATCCAATACCCCGATGGCATCCGCCGCAAAGACGAGGTCGCTGACGAGAATCGCCGTGCTGAAAAAGATCCATGCAGCCAAAAGACCGATAGGGATCATCCACCAACTGGTTTCGATGATATGGCTTCTTACTGCCCTGACCGGTCGATGAGGCAGGCGCAGGTTCACTTGAGCCACAAACCGTTCATTCGGGGTGAACTCCGGCGCTGGGACATCCTGCAACAATGCCGACAAACCTTGTAATGAGTCCAACTCTGACTGGCAGGCTTCACAATGGGCGAGATGCTCCTCAACCTGATGAAACTTTCTGCCTTTCAACTCACCGTCGAGGTAGGCATTCAACCATTCAATGACGTGGTCAGACATGTTCAACCTCCAGCAGGGACAATTGCGGTCTTAGCATTGTCTTCAATAAATTCCGTGCATAATTCAATCGTGACATCACAGTTCCAACCGGTATATCCAGAGTCGATGAGATTTCCTGATACGAAAGTCCTTCGTATTCTCTCAGCACAAGCACAGTCCGGCTTGCATCCGGCAGGGACAGGATTGCGTTTTGCACCAACATAGTCCTTTCCTGTTGCGATACGATGGTTTCGAGCCCGGCTTGACCATCGGTGAGGTGCAGGTCTTCGATATCATCGGGCAGGATGCGTCTCTCTTTGCGGAGCATATCGGTCGCGGCGTTGACCGCGATGCGGTATAACCAATTGCGGAGCGAGGTCTGCGGGCGGTAGGCGGAAAGGTTCTGCCAGGCACGGATGAACGTCTCCTGTGCGGCGTCCTCCGCCAGTTGGGCGTCCCCGCACAGGCGGTAGATCACGTTCAGTACACCCTGCGCATGGACGCGCACCAGTTCGCTGAAGGCGTTCCGGTCTCCGTTTTGCGCACTGACGATCAACTCTGTTTCACTGACTTCCTGGACCGCTACCACCGTCTGGGTTTCCTTTTCTCCTGCCATTATCTTAACGTAAAAGCCCCCGGTTATATTCGGAAATAAATAAGGACAACCTGCCTGCGGGCAGATCGTCCTTATTCCGATATTCGAACCGGCCCGCTAATTCTCGGATATCACGATCAATTTGTCCTCGGTTGTAAAGACAACTTGTGTGGACTTTTTCGGATTCGTATGTACGCCGTAGGATTTGCCCGAGTCACCCGCCTCCTGCTCCAGCCGGTAGCCGATCGCGGTTTCTCCGGTCCGCCGCGCCGCCTCGACCACCGTGTAAAAGTTGACGGGTTCCCCCAGCGCCACGTAATCCCCGATGGGTTTGAGATAGATCTCCGCTCCTTCGGGGTCGAAGATATCGTTGAACACGGAGAACAGGTCGCCGTTTTCGGAGAGTTGCGACATCATCAAACTGACGAGGTGCTCACTGACGATGAAGTCGTCCACTTGAGTCGCTTCGGCGAGTTCGCGGTTGCGCATGTCGAGCATTTCGCTGACGATGGAAAACGGGGTCTCATCCTTCTCAGCCATGTCGCGCAGGTGCAGCAGCGTGACGAGGGTCTTCGCATCGGCTTCCTGCGGCTCCATGGTGCTGTAGGCGAGCACGATGACGTGATCGTAATCCTCCACGCGGAGTTTGTTGAGTAAATCGCGGTCGGTGGTCTCGCCCTCCATAACCACGAGCTTCTGGTTTTTCAATTTTCCGCCCTGCGCGCGGATCTGTTTTGCGATGTTGTAGATGTCCGCGACCACGGTCACCTGTGATCCTTTGGGCACGTAGTTGTCAAGTTCGCGTACGATGGTGGTCCCGCTCCGGTTCCAGCCGAGGATTAGGCACTTCTCCGGCTTCGGCTTGATCGGTTTCGCACCCGAGCGGATGAGCGAGAGATCAATGTCGATGGTGTGGACCAACCCTGGGCTGGCCGTGACTCGAATCGTGTCGTCGTCTGCGGAGAGGGCAAAGATCTGATCGTCTTTCTCAATACGAGAGTCCATGGCGGGGCTGAGCAGAATTCTTCCATCCGGTTTGCGTATGCCCATCAACGCCGAAACTTCAAAGGCGAGGAGCGCGTCGCCGAAGGTTTTGCCCGCCAGTGCGGGTTCGTGTTTGAAATAGATCTCATCGCCGCCGAAGTTCATGAGTTCGGTGTACACCACCGAAAGCCCGGACTGGCGTGAGGACTGTGCGACGACGCGCGCAATCAGGTCGCCGGTAAGAATCGCCTGCACGCGGTCGTTTTCGCCCACGAGTTTCAACACGTCCATGTTCTTCGCGTGTCGGATCTGTGTGACGATGTGATACGGTTCGGCGCGACGGCTGGGGTTGTTGGTGATCGCCAGCACGGTCTTGATCACGTCGGTGTCGGGGTCCTCGTTTTCGGGGGGCAGGACAACGATCGATTTTGCCTCATGCGGGCTGGTGATCTCGAGATCGTTCGGGTCGATCGGGCTCCCGCTGCGGCAGATGATGCGCGTCCGCCCCTTCACCTCGACGCGCTCGCGGATTTCATCTTCCATCTCCACCTTGTCTTTGTCCGCCAGCACGACGATGCGCGCGCCTGCCTGGTTCTCGTTGGCGATCATCAACTCGTTGAGCACAGTGAACACCTGCGCCGACCAGCCGAGCACGAGCGTATGGTTCGACTCGAGCACCTGCGAACGCCCTTTGCGCAGGCGTTCCATCTGGCTTTCGATGCCATTGTTCAACACGCCGATCAAGGCGCTGACGATGAAGATGCCGCCGAGTGTGACCAACAACATCACAAAACGATAGCCCGCGCCCGTGTCACCGCCCATTGTGCCGGAGTCGAGGGTGCGCATCAAACTTTCCCACGCTGCTTCACCAAACGAGATGCGCCCGTTTTCCCCTTCCTGCACAAACCCGGCGACGGAAATCACCGCGCCTGCGACCAGCACCACGGCAAGCGACAGCACGAACAACATACCGATCATCGCCGGCGTGCCGCGCGACATCAGGTTATCGAACCAGTATCTGAATTTTTGACGGTATGAGGGTTTCATGAATTCTCCAGAGGTTGGAATGAATTCGATTATAGATTTCTTCCGGAAATCTGCCAACAGGAATTGACCCCATTGAAATGCACTCTTGCCCCGAGTGCAGACGCCCTGGCATCGAACCCGCCTTAGGGAGAGACCCAGGTTGGAATCGGTCTTATCGGCTGAAATGCAGGTTTATTAAATACCCCAAAAAGAACACAAACACAACCGCCACAACCACTTCCGC
>DATKAU010000067.1:0-3701 GCA_035514655.1 Anaerolineales bacterium | reverse complement strand
CGAGACCCTTCAACCACCTCGCCGTCTCATCTGCAGACTCGCTGACAGGCTCGGGCTTGACTTCCGTTTCGTCCAATCCTTTGAGCCACATGGATGTGTCATCACTAGTAGACTCCATTGCGGGTTCGGGTTTCGATTCTTCATCGAGACCCTTCAACCACATCGCCGTCTCATCCGCAGACTCGCTGACAGGCTCAGACCTGGCTTCCGTTTCGTCCAGTCCCTTGAGCCATATGGATGTGTCTTCAATGGCGGACTCCATCGCAGGTTCGGGTTTTGATTCTTCATCGAGTCCTTTCAACCACATGGCGGTTTCGTCCGCCGCCGGTTCGGTCGCAGGCACTTCAGAAGTTTCACCTTGATCCAGTGACCGCAGCCACATCGCGGTATCCATCCCTTCGGCAGATGGTTGTTCCATCACGCCAGGAGGCTTTTGCTCCTCGCCGATCTCTTTTGCCTGCGTTACCCAATCGGGTTCCTGTTGCAGTCGATCCTCGGGTTTGGTGAGCAGACCCTCCGTGGCGCCTTGTTTCGCGGCAAGGTTCTCAAGCCAGGCGAAGGAATCATCCTGCTCCTGTTCGGTTTTGCCCAGCGATTCAAGATCGGCTGACGGTTGCGCCTGTGACTCAACAAATAGGGGCGCCTCTTCTTCTGCAGGAGGCGGCGTCATTGCAGGTTGCTCCAGTTCGCCGGTTAAACTTTTTGCCTGCCGCACCCAATCGGGTTCCTGTTCAAGGCGCTCTTCAGGCTTCATCAACAAACCTTCGGTGGCGCCCTGCTTTGCGGCGAGGCTTTCCAGCCAGGCAAACGAGTCGTCGAGATCCTTTTCAGATGCAGGCTGGTTTTCCATTTTTGCGGGAGACTGTGAAGGGATTTCCGCTTGTGGCGCAGAGAAATCAAATGCCGGCGTTTCCTGTTTTTCAGTCTCGCCAGCCTCCTGGTTCAACCAATCCGGTTGATCATCAGAGGCGGGTTGCGCTGTAGATTCGGACTCACCGAGATCCTTCAGCCAATCCGGTTGATCACCGGCTGATGATTCAAGCGGCGCATTATAGGAGGGTTCTCCGGCACCCTTAAGCCACTCAGGTTCGTCTGAGGCAGGCTGTTCTGTAGGCGCGTTGTAGGAAGGTTCACCGATGCCTTTCAGCCAATCGGGCTGATCGGCCGGTGATTGAGATGATTCATCTGTAGTACCGAGGATTCCCGGATCGATGCGGTTCATCCAGTCAGGCACATCTTCCTTTTCCCCGGCAGGCGCCTCGGCTTCAGCGGGAGCCATATCCTTCACCCAATCCGGCAGATCGCCTGCAGCGATCGCGGGGGGTTGCGATTCATCCTCGGTAAACGGAGATTTGCTTTCATCAAACGCGCTGGAGGATTCGCCCCACCCGGCTTTGCGCATAAAATCAGGGATGTTATCGTCCGGTCTCGAGGCAGGGACCGCGCCGGGGGAGGCAGGAACAACAAAGGGCGTAGGCGGAACCGTGTCCTCCTTGTCGTACCCACTTTGAAGCCAGGCAGGTTTTTCATCACGCGTTTCGGAGGGCAGGCTGATTCCACGGGTCTCGCGCCAATCGGACGGCATCCCCACAGGTTGTCCGTTCCAATCTAATTTTTCAAGTGCAATGGCAGATTCGGGCGCATCGGCTGATTGAGACAACGAGCCAGTCACGTGCGCCGCGTAAGGGTCGAGTTCGAATACACGCAGACGATACGGACCGGCATTCTCGGGACGATCCACGCTGAAAATTTCAGCGAGCACGCGGTTGGCTTCAAGACAATACGGATACCTGCGCAGCAGGGAGTTTGCAACTTCGGCGGCTTCCGTCTTCTGCCCGCTTCTGAAATGCGCGCGCGTCAGCAGCACCTGCATGTCGGTGCGGCCGGGGTCCTCGGTGAGCACGGCCTTGATCTCAGAGATCGCCTGCGGATACAACTCACCCTGGAGATACATCTGTGCGAGGGCGCCGCGCGTCATGCGGATGCGGGGCGGCGCGGAACCGTCGCGCCGCGTGTACAGGCGTTGCAATTCGCTCTGGATCGCGGGATTCGAGGGCTGGGTTTCGAAGGCGCGTTCCATATGCCAGATCGCCTCGTCGACTTTGTTCTCCTCATCGCGGATGATACCCATGCCCACGTTCGCCACAAAATCGTTCGGTACGCAGGCAAGCAGACGCGTGAAGATATCGATAGCATCGGAATATTGCTTCAGTTCGAGATACCCCTTGCCAAGCAGGCGGTAGGTTTCCAGATGTTTGGGATGGGTTTTAAGAATGTGAAGGGAATGACCCACAGCCTCCTGGAAGAGGCCGCCGTCCAGCATGGATTCGATTTCACGATTGTACGCTCGTAAATGCAACTTTGCCATGAGAACTATCTGCTCCTTACGCTATTATAACCCACCTTAATTATAGAAAAGCGGCAACGGCGCAATTTTTTCAGAACTGAACGAGTGTGCCGTCAATACCATGTCACGCGCCTCCGCCAGCTTCGATTCATCGGAGGCATGGATCGTGAACAACGACTCGCCCTGACGAACCTCATCTCCCACCTTGTGATGGATGATCAGCCCGACCGCGTGATCGATAACGTCGGACTTCTTTGTGCGCCCGCCGCCGAGGATCACCGCCGCCTCACCCACGCTTCGCGCGTGGATTTGAGCCAGGTACCCGCTCCGAGGCGCCGCCACCCCCTCGACGAATTTCGCGCGCGGGAAATTCGATGGTTCGTCCACAAAAGAGACATCCCCGCCCTGTGCCTGCACCAGTACGCGGAACTTCTCGAAGGCGGAGCCGTTCGCGATGGCTTTTTCGGCTTGCGCCTGCCCGTCGGTCAGATCCCTGGCGCGTTTGCCGATCACCAACAAATGCGCGCACACGTATAAACAGTGCTCTCGGAAGTCGTGCGGTCCGCCGCCTTTGAGGGTCTCCATCGCTTCAACGACTTCGAGCGAATTACCAACGGCGTTGCCCAAAGGCTGGTTCATATCTGAAAGCAACGCCACCACCTCGCGCCCGGCAAGTTTGCCAATATCCACCATGAGACTCGCCAGCACGCGCGCTTCGTCGAGCGTTTGCATGAACGCACCCAGACCAGTTTTGACATCGAGCACGATTGCCTGCGCGCCCGCGGCAATCTTCTTGCACATGATCGAGGACGCAATCAACGGAGTCGAGGGCACCGTACCGGTCACATCGCGCAGCGCGTAGAGTTTCCCGTCTGCCGGAGCCAGCGCCAGCGATTGCCCTGTAAGCACTGCGCCGATCTCTTTGAGTTGTTTCTTGAATTCGTCGGTCGTGAGATCCACCCGGTAGCCGGGGATCGATTCCAATTTGTCGAGCGTACCGCCGCTGAATCCCAGCCCTCGGCCGGACATTTTGCCTATGGGCAACCCACACGCCGCGACGGTCGGCAGCACAGTGAGGCTGGTCTTGTCACCCACCCCGCCGGAGGAGTGCTTGTCTACGGCAAGGTCGACTACATCGCTGAGGTCTAGCGTATCGCCGGAGTATGCCATCGCCAGCGTGAGGTCGGTTGTCTCGCGCGGAGTCATACCGTTGAGCAGGACAGCCATTGCAAACGAGGAAGCCTGATAATCAGGGACATCGCCTGAAACGAAGCCTTTGATGAAAAACTCGATCTCCTCGAGGGTGAGTTCGCCTTTATCGCGTTTTTTGATGATGATGTCCACTGCGCGCATG
>DATKAU010000066.1:0-8558 GCA_035514655.1 Anaerolineales bacterium | reverse complement strand
TAGAGTACTTGTGGCTGTTGCAGGTTGTGCACTCTGCCGCGTGATGCGCGGGTTGACCCAAAGAGCAAAGTCATCGTGCGAGGTACCATTGGCGAGCACAGTCAGGATGAATTTGACCCTCTCACCATTCAATGAACGGAGGTCCACGTTGACAGGGTAGTATTGCCCTTCGTACACTTCACGCCATTCGCCGAGGGTGCGGATGTCGCCGTTGCCGATCTGGTATTGCAGGCGGAATATCACGTTGCAATCCGTCGCCCGGTACTCGCAGCCGATCAACGCCTGGAACCGATCACCGGTTCTTACGTTGAAGTTGTCGAATTTGGCGGTAATCAGACCGCTCCCCGATCGGTTGGGGTAGGTGAGCAAGCCGGGTCCCCTCGACGCTCCATCCTCCATTTTCGGGGCGTTCAGCACGCGGACAAAGCCGTGGTTGTCGCCTTCCGCGCCCGGGCACGGCAGGGTTCCCGTGTCGCTTCTCCAGATCGCGCTGCACGCATCCGCCACAAAATCAAGTGCGCTGAGGGTATACCCACTCACGTTGACGTCCACGTAAAAATTCGAGTCGGCAGATGAACCGATACCGAATAACACACCGGAGGCGTTCCGCAGTTTCCAGTTGCCGCGGTAGCGGCCGTCGAGAACCGGCGCGACGAGGTTGATCGCGAGATCGATGGTCTGCCCCGGGGTAACATTTGCCGGCATGGAAACGGAAGCCGGTGATTCAAACCGTTCCCCGCTCACGAACATGATCGAGTATGAGGTTGTCCAGGTGCAGGTGCCAACGTTTTTCAAACGCCAGATTTTTGTGAACGAGCTGCCGCGCCCGACGACGGATCCGTCTGCATAGGTCACGTCGGTAACGAAGGATGCCGCGTCGCATCTGGTGATGGGCACGCTGGTTGACGTGTTTGCCGCCGTGCTCGATGGACCCGGGCTTGCCGAGGAAACAGCGAGCGTGTTGCTTGCAAGGGGTTGGGCTGTTTGTGTGAATACCGCGTCGGTGGAGATCGCCGCCAGCGTCTGTGCTGCCGATGTGTAGAGGGAGTTCAACGTCTCTGCGGGCTGCGGAGTACCACCAGCGAACGTCTGGCAGGCGAGCACGGGAATTAACAACAGGATCGTGAGGGCCAGTTTTTGAAAACGAGGGTACGCCATAAGTGCCTCCAACAGAAATTCAATCGCTGTATATAACGTTTTGCAAGCCCTGCAAGTTCCCTTAAAAACGACACCGGAGCCATCGGCTCCGGTGTCGCATCCATACTCATAGACAGTCGTTCGAGAATACCGCTTTTTCGAACTCCATGTATTGAGGCTCCAGCACGGAGATCTGCATCCACCTGTCGTTGGAGCTGTCTCCTCGCCCCACCATCCATTCGCGCGAGACTGTTTGCGAACCGGCTTGTTCAAAACTCAATTCTTTTACTGCACTCTCGTTTCCATCCTTTTGATCCCACCTGTATTTCAAGTCCAGGGGCCCGTTTGTGGTAAATGTCGCATATACGGTATAAAGCACATTTGCCGGGCAGCCAGTTGCGGGTTCGCGCACGATATCATAGGTGACACTGAGAACGGTATATTCCTGCCCAGGCCTTATATCCACCTGGATTTCGGCATAAAACGCCTGGCTGTACTGGCCGACGCCAAAGACTGCATTCCATGGGGTCTTCAGCCTCCAATAACCCGTGTAGAAACCCTCGGACCCGGGTGATTGAAGAAAAATGGTGATTGATACATCGTCGCCGGGTAGGACCACCTCTGGAAGGTTGTAATACGTGGAGCCGCCCATCAACTCGCCGCTCCAAAAGATCAATTGGTACGACGAATCCCAGGTGCAGGTGCCGACATTTTTGATCGTCCACGTTTTTGAGAAACTGGTGTTTGGTCTGAACACGGTCCTGTCGGGTGGATATTCGCCCACCAGTTCGGCATGAATACAATCCGCGTCGGACGGCGCAGAGATCAATGTGGCTTCGCTTGTGGGGGTAATTGCCTGTGTCAGCGTGGGCTGAGCCAGGAGGGCGGGATCAGGCGTCTCCGTGGGAAGAGGCGGGATTTCTGTCGCCCCTGCCTGCACCGTCTGTGCAACGGAGGTCGCAATGGCGGATTCGACCTGCGCGGGGGAGGCACATGCTGTTACCAGCAGGGCGATGCTCACCAGCGCAACCAGAATCACATGCGCACGTTTTTCAAACATTCATACATCCTTTCTTTTCACTGAATCATACCGAAGGATTATACCTGTGGTGAAAAGCGCCCGACACGATCCGTCGGGCGCTCTCACTTTACATTCATCTACGGGCAACTGAAGTTCGCCCTGCCGAACTGCTGGTGGTTCGGACTGTCGATGTTGATATCCATCCAGTGCGATCCGGCGGCGCCGACAAACCATTGCGTATTTACGGACTGCGTGCCCGCCGCGGCAAATACAATTGGAGGATGGATGTTATTGTCAATCGCGCCGTCGCTGCGGATCCACTTGTACGTCACGTTGCCTGCGCCGTTGGTGGTGACGTTTGCGGTGATGGTGAAGTTGCCGCACGTGCCTGAGACTGACATGGACACGCTCGTCACCGCGAAGACGCCTCCAGTGCCACCACCGCCAACCCTGATTTCCACGAAGAACGATCTGCCCTGATAGCCTCCCTGAATAGGGATCAAAACGCCGCTGGCGGTTCGAATCCGCCAGTAGCCGCGATAAGTTCCGTTCGTGGCTGGGGCTCTCAAATTGACAGACAGATCCACCTCCTGCCCGGGAGGTACCGTACCGATGGCGATCGGCGAAATACCGCTCATTGCTTCGCCGGTGTCGAACACCAGTGCATAACCGGTCCACGTGCAATTGCCGGCATTCTTCATGCGCCAAGTCTTGGTAAAGGTGTCACCTGCGTTAAAGTTCGTCCCGTCTGGAATGGTCTCGCTGATGAATTGAGCCACATCGCAGACCGGGGTCGCCGGAGAGAGCGCCGAAGTGGCGGAGGGAACTGCGGCCGATGTGGGAATCGTCACTGTGTTGGTTGCCGGTGGGGGAGGCAGGGTGGGAGTATTGAAGGGGGTCGATTGATTGAGCAGAGCCTGCACGGTCAACGCGGCGTTGGTCTGAATCGCATCCGGTTCCTCCGTTGCCGGCGCATTGGACGGCAGGTTGCATGCTGAAAGCACAAGGATGAATGCGATGATCAGGGTTGTAATACGATTGATTTTTGACATGTGATTTCCTCTTGTGGCTGCAATTTTACACGATCATAGACGCATAAAAACTCCCCTTTGTTCCTAAACAAACACCCCTCTCCTCATAAAAGGAGAGGGGCGGGGAACGGTTCGCGTCTTGTAAAGCTTTTCGACCCGGCTCAGGACAAGCCTCAAGCTGGTTCGTGGACCCCGGCCATGAGCAACCCCAGGTGTTCGCGCGTCGCGTCCTTGCGATCCACGGTTTCGACGATCTGACCGCGGTACATAACGACAATCCGATCCGAAAGCGACAAGATCTCATCCAGTTCCGCAGATACAAGGAGCACCGCAACACCGCGGTCGCGCATCGTGATGATTTCCTTGTGAATGTACTCGATGGAGCCGACATCCAGCCCGCGCGTGGGCTGTGAGGCAATCACCAGTTTCACAGGTCTGCTCAGTTCACGCGCCACAATCACCTTTTGCTGGTTGCCGCCGGAAAGTTTCCCCGCGGCTGTGAATGGGGACGGGGTGCGCACGTCATAATCCTTTATCAATTTGCGGGAATTTGCATCCACCTGGTTCTGCTGAATCACCACGCCTTTTGAAAAACGATCCTGGTAATAGTCGCACAACACCATGTTATCCGCCACGCTATACGAGAGCACAAGTCCGTGCCTCTGGCGGTCCTCGGGTATGTGCGCAAGACCGGTTTCGGTGATGGGCCGCGGCGGTTTTCCGGTGAGGTCGACGCCGGCGATTGAGAAGTGACCGCTCTCGATATGGCGCAACCCCGTGAGCGCCTCCGCCAGTTCGGTCTGGCCGTTGCCCTGCACGCCTGCCACGCCGAGCACCTCGCCGGCGCGCACACTGAGTGACACGCCGCGCACGGATTCGAGGTCGCGCACATCGCGCACGCGCAGATCGGTCACCTTTAGGATCTCCTCGCCCGGTTGTGCGGGTTTCTTTTGCACGGTGAGAATGACTTCGCGCCCGACCATCATCGAGGCTAGTTTTTGCTCGTTGGATTCCTTCGGGGTGGTCGAACCCACCACGCGGCCTGCGCGCATGACCGTGATCCGGTCGGCGATGGCGAGGACTTCCTTGAGTTTGTGGGTGATGAAGATGATCGAGACACCCTTGTTGGTCAGTTCGCGCATGATGACAGAAAGATCCTCCGCCTCCTGCGGGGTAAGCACGGCTGTCGGCTCATCAAGGATGAGGATTTTTGCGTTGCGGTACAGGGCTTTTACGATTTCGACGCGTTGTTGCACGCCCACGGGAAGGTCGCCGACCATCGCTTCAGGATCAACATCCAGTCCGTATTGATGCGAGAGATCGCGCACCTTTTGTGCCACCTCCTTCCGATCCAGTTTGACGAGCGGTTGTTCGTTCGGCGCGGCGCGGTGATCCGTCTCGGCGCCGAGCATGATGTTTTCTGTCACGGTGAAGACCGGGATAAGCATGAAATGCTGATGCACCATGCCGATGCCGTGTTTGATCGCATCGCGCGACGAGTTCAACTGCATGTGCTTTCCCTCGACGAGCACCTCACCTTCCTCCGGGTGATAGAGCCCGTACAGGATGTTCATCAAGGTGGATTTGCCTGCGCCGTTCTCGCCCAGTAGGGCGTGGATCTCGCCCCTGCGGAGATCGAAATCCACGTGATCGTTGGCGAGCACGCCCGGGAATTTTTTTGTGATGGCGGTTGCCTGGAGGACGACTTCGTTCGCCATGTTATTTTTCATAGGGCACCCCGACTGCCGCAGGCGGCGTGGTGCGGCCGATGATTCCGGTCAGGATGATCATGGTCAGGATGTAGGGGATCAACCCCACCACATACGAATTCTGCAGAAACGCCCATTCTGGCGGAATAACATCGCGGAATAATTGCATCTTGATGTTGAGTGCCTGAGATGCGCCGAACAAAAGCGATGCCACCCAGGCGCCGATCGGGGACCAGTTGCCGAAGATCACCGCGGCAAGCGAGATGAAGCCGCGCCCATTGGTGAGCAGGGGTTCAAAGGATGGGACGGATTCAATCGTGAAGTACGCACCAGCCAGCCCGGCAAGCGCGCCGCCGATCAACACATTCGCGTAGCGCATTCGGACAACGTTGATTCCAACCGTATCCGCGGCTTTGGGGTGTTCGCCCACAGCCCGGGTACGCAGACCCCAGCGTGTGTTGAAGAGTACGTAATGAGAGACGAAGACCAGAACTATTGCGGTGATGGCGATCGGGCGTTGATCGAGAACCGAGTTGATCGCATCGACGATATCCATGCAGTTCGCCGACCCTCCGCAGATCGGGGTGAAGATCTCGGTGAGGGGAACGTGAATGTTCAAAAGATTCCCCGGTGAATTCGGGATCGTCCCGCCAAATGCGCTTCCCTTGCCGAAGAACAACTGCCGGTTTAGAAAGCCCGTGAGTCCCACTGCCAGAATGTTAATCACGGTCCCGCCGATGATCTGATCCACTTTGTATGTGATGGACAATACCGCATGGAGCAGACCCATCATTGCGCCTGCAAGGATGGCGGTTACGAGTCCCGTCAGGATGCTGGGCCATTTTTCAAACCCAAGGACGTGAAACGTGTAGATTGCGCCAAGCCAGCCGAAAAAGGCGGCGGTCAGCATCATGCCTTCGATGCCGATGTTGATCACGCCCGCCCGTTCGCAAAACACGCCGGACAGCGCACCCAGCGTCAACGGTGTGGCAACAGCGATGGTCGTCGCCAGCATGCTGGTGATGGTGATGATCGGGGAGGATTTTGTGATCCCGACCATGACTACCACGCCGAAGAGGATGACAATGATGATGAAAATAAAACCGAAACGTCTCCAGTCCATGATGTCTCCTTAGCCTCCCCAGCCGCGGGTGAGTACTACCCGTTCACCCTGCGATTTGATTCGGTAGATGAAGCGGACGATGGCATCCGCCGCGACAAGGAGCAGGATCAACGCCTGAAGCATGGAGATCAAGTCTACGGGCATTTGCGTAAGGAACTGCATCCGCGTGGCGCCGTTGCGCATGGCTGCAAACAGGATCGAAGCAAGCACCACACCGAGCGGGTGTGATTTGCCGAGCAGGGCGATGGCGATGGCATCGAAGCCATACCCAATCGAAAAGCCAAGTTCGTGACGATAATTCAATCCCGTCACTTCAAAAGTCCCCGCAAGACCCGCCAGCATGCCGGAAAGTGCCATCGTCAGAATGATGATGCGCTTCACATTAATACCTGCATATTTCGCTGCATCCGGGTTTGAGCCCACCGTGCGGATTTCAAACCCCAGCGTGGTTTTGTTGAGCATCCACCAGACGAGGTATGCCGCGAGCAAAGCGAGAACAAAACCCCAGTGAACGCGAAGCCCCTCAAAAATTGGGGTGATGTGTGCGCTTTCCGCAATCAAAGGTGTGCGGGCGATCACGTTGTTCGGGTTCGGGTCCTTCATCGGACCGTTCAGTAGGAATGAAATCGAATTGAGGGCGATGTAATTCATCATGATCGTGTTGATGACTTCGTGTCCGCCCGTGTATGCCTTTAAATACCCAACGATTGCCGCCCAGAATGCCCCTGCCGCTGCACCCATGATGATGACCAGCGGAAGATGAACGATCATCGGCAGGTCAATGCCCAGCCAAATGGGCAGGGCATATCCTATCAAGGCGGCGGTTGTGGCGCCGAGCGCCAATTGTCCCTCCGCTCCAATGTTGAACAACCCGCCTTTGAACGCGAGCGCCACCGCGAGACCGGCAAAAATATAAGGCGTTGCCCATACGGCGGTTTCGCTCAACGCACTGGCTGATCCGAACGATCCCTGAACTAAACCGAAATATGCCACAAATGGATTGCCCCTCACCATGACGATGATAATTCCACCCAGAATTACAGCAGTAAGAATCGAGAGCGACGGTATGAGCATCGCGTCCAGCGCTGATCTTGCAAAACCTTTCGTGACTGAGTCTGCCTGAGTCTCTGCCTTCATTGGGTCTCCAGTCCAGCCGTGATAGTTGCCGAATTATAACAATAAAAATTCAAGAAAAGCGAATAGCAATGGCGGATCCCGAGGGCAAACCAGACCTCTATTTTCCACTTGTCGGAGGTGACATGCTGATACGAAAATAGGCTCACTGAATCGCCTGCAACAGACCTGAGCCTAACCACTGAGATACGGAGACACCGAGAAAACCAATTTAAAAAAAACTCCGTGCCTCAGTGTCTCCGTGGTTGAGGTTTACGCAGGTCAACCATATCTCATTTTCATCCTTCGGGGTGAAACCCTTTCATGGATACTCTGTATCAAAATAAAAAAGGAAGAGGCGTTACGCCTCTTCCTTTTTTCTAACATATAAAAATACTGCTTACGGCTTGACAGGCGGGACGTTGGTCGTTACCGCGCCGCTGAGCAGGTCCGCGTTGAGTTGTTCCATTGCGGCTTTCACTTCGGCGGGAACTTCACCATCGAGATCGTGGTAGGGAGCGTAACCGGCGTCACCGAAGACGTTACCACTCACAAAAGCGCCATCCTGGGAAGTCTTGATCAGATCGAACACGCCCGGGACGATGAGCTTCATCGCGCTGGAGAGCATGCGCGGAGCGGCTTCGGGCAGGGTCAGGTACTGGTCGGTGTCGACGCCGATGGCGTACGCGCCAGCCTGGGCGGCCGCGGTGATCGCACCGTTGCCGGTGATGCCGCCGCAACCGAAGATCGCGTCAGCGCCCTGATCCATCATGGACTGGGCGGTCTGCGCACCCCACTCGGGATCGGTGAAGGTTTTGTCGAAGCCCACATCGCTGTGGTACACGACGAACACTTCGGTGGTTGTACCCAGCATCCCGTCAGCGTAGGCGGCGCCGGCTTTGTAGCCTTCACCAAAGCGCCAGACGGGCGGGACGACATCGGTGCCGCAGACAGCGCCGATCTTGTTGCTCTCACTCATCATCGCGGCAAGCGCGCCGACGAGGAAGCCAGCCTGATCTTCCGGGAAGTTCAACCCGGCGACGCCATCGACCGTCTCAGCCTGGAACTGATCCACACCGATGAAATCGACATCGGGGTAGGTCGCAGCGGCGGCGGCCGTGGCTTCACCGAGGGCGAAACCGACGGTCACGATAACATCGTAGCCGGCGTCAGCAAAGGTCGCTATGTTCTTGGCGTAATCCTTGGCGTCTGTGGTTTCGATGTATTGGACCGTTGCGCCCAACTCAGCTTCCGCACGCTGAACACCTTCCCACGCCGACTGGTTGAAGGACTTGTCGTTGATCCTGCCGACGTCCGTCACCAGACCGACGCAGAAGGTCTCTTCATCTGCGCAGTTCGCTTCCGCCGGGGCACAAGCAGGCAGAATCATGGCGGCGATCAAGAGCGCCGCAAGCAACACATAC
>DATKAU010000065.1:0-5241 GCA_035514655.1 Anaerolineales bacterium | reverse complement strand
TACAAGAATTTCATAGGCGCGGGCGTTGATGCGCATGCCGACGATGCGTGCATTCAAGAAGTACTCGAGCTTGTGGATGACGACCAAATAAGTCAGCGATGCAACCGCAATCTCGAAGGAATGCGCAAAACTGATAATAGTGATGGCGGTATTGGAAATCAGGTTGCCCACCACAGGCAGCAGGCCGACGATAAAGGTCACCGCCACCAGCGTTTTCGCGAAGGAAAGGGAACATCCAGCTGACCTTGTCCTTCACCTCCCTTTGTTCAGCTTTGGTAAGTTTGTCAGTATCAACCTGCACGCCGTCGGCAGAAGCGGAGATTCGATATTCCACGACCCGATTTGAAGAAAGATGATCCATATAGGAAAGAACGTTATTTTCATAATGGAACGGCGCGAGCTGGCGCCAGCCGTGTGAGTCGATGACGGATTGAAAGTTGAATGGCTTGCGTGCGGGGATGTTAAGCAGGGTCACTATTCGGAGATGGCGTCATTGCGCCAGAAGGCACGAATCATGAAGAAATTCACCAGAAGCGCGGCAAACAACATGGCGGGAATGATGATGATCGGGAACAGCCAGCGCTCCGTCCATTTGTTGATCTGCGCCGTGCCCGGATCAGCGGGATCATACAACACCGAGACCTGCTCACCCACTTCGTACTGAGGGGGGTTGGATGCAGTTCCGCCATCGAAGGTGTACGATTGGCCGTTCACATCGAATTCTATGACCGGCGAGTAGACGCAGCAACCACCCTCGGTTGTGCTGCTTTCCTCCATCTCAATCACGGTGCCGGTGGTCGTCTCACCGTTCTGTTCCAACCGCCAGCCTGTATATCCTGCGTATGCCCCCCACAGGCAAAACCCTGCAAAGAACAGGTTGGCAAGAATGGTGGCACAACCAATGTACGCACGGTTGGCGACGCCTGATACCTTTTCAACTACATTTACCACTTTATCAACGTTCTTTTCGTAGTTATCCATTCTGCACCTCTATGTCAGGTTTGGGATGATTGTACAGCGAAAGCGATTAGCCGCGCAACGCGATCTTTACCATTTGCGGTTTTGCGATGCGGATGTAATCGTCGAGATTCATAAAGATGGATCGATCGAGACGACCGGCATTGAACACGACTTCTTCATTCTGCTGGATCAACGGATCAGCCAGCACGTGAAGCTCATCATTGAACGAAAAAGGAGGGATCGCCCCGATGACGCATCCGGTCACCTCCTCGGCCTTTTCACGCGCGGCAAACGCGACACTGCCTGCCTTGAAATGATTCTTGATTCCCCTGAAGTCAATACGGCAATCGCCGGGGACGTTGGCGAGGCAATAGATGTTTTCCTTCTTTGTGATCCTCACCTGTATGACAATGGATTTGATGGATTGCTCGATCTGGTTGCCGCGTATCTTCGCGATGACTTCCGTCCGCCCCTCGGCCAAGTGTTCGACGATGCGAAACACTGCGCCTTTTCGATCGAGAAGTGCGCGCAATTGTTCGTGGATGTCATTCATGTACCCAGTTTACCGGAGAATCTCGATCTCGCGCCACGCCTGTGTGGAACGCGAACGCATTAACGCAAGGTCCCAGCGTATCACCGTGGGCAAGATGCTCCGGGACGGCAGGCGGGGGGATTGTAAATCAGAGGGGTTATAGATGCTTCTCAGCTTCAGCCATTTATGACCTTCAATAAGCGCATGATAGTATCTTTTCTGAAAGCCAAACCCTAACGAGTGATGGATTTTCTCAATCCAATTACCGATTTTCTTGAACAATGCTTTTATTGGTTCGGAGAGAAACAAAACGATGATGGCGGTTATAACCCCCACTTGGATCTTATCGCCATTGTTTTTCCAGAATTCATCCATCATTCAATTCCCGTTTTTTTCTGTACCTATGCAACGTATTTTAGCACCAATCCCTGTTATAAACACCACCCAACCTGCTTCTTAAATCAACCGATACACACGCGCCTCATACGGGCGGAGAGTGATCTGCCGGATGTCGCCATCAACATCTTTGTAATTGCCGATCAACAACTCACTGGTAGCAAACGAGATCTCCTCCGGCAGGTTGAATTCGGGAGAACCATCCTTGAAGTTCAAGATCACCAGCAGGCGATCCTCATCCAATGTGCGGGTGAAGGCGTAGATCTCCTCGTGGTCGTCGAGGATCAAGTCGTACGCGCCATAGACGAATACGGGATTTTCCTTCCGCAACTGGATCAGTTTTTTGTAGTAGTGAAAGATCGAGTCGGGATCCGCAAGCGCCTGTGCGGCGTTGATCTCCCTGTAATTCGGGTTGACCTTGATCCACGGAACGCCTGCCGTGAAGCTCGCCTGTGAGTCAGCGGTCCACTGCATGGGCGTGCGGGCGTTGTCGCGGCCCTTGGCATGGATCATTCGCATCACCTCCGCGGGATCCATGCCTTTATCCTCCACCAATTCACGGTATTTGTTCAGGATCTCGACGTCGCGATAATCTTCAATCGACTCAAAGGCGACGTTGGTCATGCCGATCTCCTCGCCCTGATAGACGTAGGGTGTCCCCTGCAGGAGATGGATAAACGTGGCAAGCATCTTGGCAGACTCAAGCCGAAACTGGCGATCGTTCCCGAAACGCGAGACAGCCCTCGGCTGGTCGTGATTCGCAAGATAGATGCTGTTCCAGGCGCGGTTTTCGAGATCCTTCTGCCAGCGCGACATCACCCGCTTCAAGTCCGTCAGTTGCATGGGCTTGCTGCTCCAGCGCGAGTCCTCCCGGGTGGTGGAATCCAAACCCATGTGCTCGAACTGGAAGACCATGCTCAAGGCGCCGGTTTCCTCGTTGGCGATCATCACCGCGTCCTCTGTCGAAACGAAAGGGGTTTCCCCAACGGTCAGGATGTCGTATTTCGAGAGCACCCTCTGTTTCATTTCTGTCAAGTATTCCATCATGCGCGGCCCATTGGCGAAATACTTCCCGCCGAATTGATATTTATCGTCATTCACCACGGGGGCATCCGGCAAGCCCGGGACCTTGGAGATCAGGTTGATCACATCCATGCGAAAACCGTCGATACCTTTTTTCAGCCACCACTTCATCAGCGCGTAGACTTCCTCGCGGACTTTGGGATTCTCCCAATTCAGATCCGGTTGTTTTTTGGTGAAAAGATGCAGATAGTATTCCTGAGTCGCTTCATCGTACTGCCACGCCGAGCCGCTGAAAAACGAGACCCAATTATTGGGCTCTCTCCCATCTTTGGCAGGACGCCAGATATAGTAATCGCGATAAGGGTTGTCTTTTGATTTACGCGCCTCTTTGAACCAAGGGTGTTCGTCCGAGGTGTGGTTGACCACCAGATCCATCAACAGTTTGATGCCGCGCTTATGCATCTCCTCGAGCATCTCGTCCCAGTCTGCCAGTGTGCCGAACTCGTCCATGATGTCGTGATAGTCGCTGATATCGTAGCCGTTGTCGTCGTTGGGCGATTTGTACACCGGCGAGAGCCAGACAACGCTAACCCCCAGTTCCTTCAGATAATCGAGCTTTTGGATGATGCCGCGCAGGTCGCCGATCCCGTCACTGTTGCTGTCGTAAAAACTGCGCGGGTAGATCTGATAGACAACACTTTCCTTCCACCAGGTTTTATTCATCCGATCCGTCTCCTTGAAATGTGAAAGATAAAGTCCTCTCTGCCTTCAAAACATCGATAGTTCATTGATCTATCAAGGTGTTGATTTCGATTCTCAGCCTTTCTCGCTCGGCGAAAATCGACCCGCCCGAACTGATCAGCGGCGTGGGGACCGTATCCCATACGGCATCGGTACCGTACAGATAATACATATCCCAGGAAAGGCCGTCAATCCCATCCACCTGGCTGCCAAACCAGCCGCTGATGACATGGTCGACGTCCCAAAACTCCCTCACGCGGGCATCCGGCAGATTGGCGGCATCCCACTTGTCGCGGGTCATGCTGATCGGCAGTGGAACCCAGACCGCATACACACGCAGCGGTGTCTCGGGATTTTTATCCAGTAGTTGTGTTTGCACCCAACGGGCACCGGCGAGGCATGTGCTTCAGGTGGGGTTCAGGAGAATTACAAGGCGGATCTGACCTACATCGTCATTGAATTGATGGCGCAGGGTTTCGAGGGAGTTGACATTGGTCAGCCGCTCTTGTCCGTGCACGAGCCTGTCCGCAAGATTTTCGAACACGTATATGCCTGCGCAGAGAAGTACAACAGCGGCAATGGCACGCCTAGTCGAATATCTTCTTATTGGGGTCGGCATCCTGCATTACTCGGCAAATACTCTTTTTTGCACTTCCGCCCGTTTCTCGCCGATAATCCCCATCATCTCCTCCCACTTTTTCTGGAACGCGATGAACGCCTGGAACGGGTCGGTTTTCGGCTTTGCCAGATAGTAGGCGTGGTAGATGTTGTTGAGCGCTTCGCGCGCGTTCTCCGGCTCATTCTTCGTCAGATAATCGTTCGCCAGAATCGTGCAGGCATGAGTCACACGCGACACGAAGTCATCCTGAAAGAACGTGCCCGGGTAGGGTATATACCGCTCGCGCTGGACGGCATGATAGCCGTCTCCATCAATGCTGTTGGCGATCTTTGCCTGTTGATAGCGAAAACGATAGATGTCCTCGCGCAGAGGCTTCCAGGTCGGGTATGGTCGCGGCGGCGGATCGTGCTTGATGACCAACTCCTTGTCCATGATGAAACGCTCGCCGAGGATGTGCGAGTTCATCACCCAGTCCATGTCTTCGCCGCGCTGCAGGGGCGGGTCGAGCTGGACGCGCGTGTAAAAATCGCGGTGCACGGCGATATTGCCCATGATCGCAAACGAGACCTCCATCATGCCCGGCGATTCGATGATGTACTTCCTGAACGC
The DNA here is from genome assembly GCA_035514655.1 of Anaerolineales bacterium. Classification (GTDB taxonomy): domain Bacteria; phylum Chloroflexota; class Anaerolineae; order Anaerolineales; family Villigracilaceae; genus Defluviilinea. The sequence goes on along the minus strand of DATKAU010000065.1, from coordinate 361 downwards.
CTCGTTCATCACCTCGATGACGTTCCAATACACCGAGTGAGGCGCCGTCGGGAGATCGAGATAGATCGCATCTTTGGGGGTGATGTACGGACCGCAATACGCGCGGATCGGCTTCCCTTCAAAATCAGACAGCATCTTCGATTTGATCCGCGCCACGTACTCCGGCTCGATGAACAGGCAGTCATCATCAATCGATACGGCGATGTCCTTGTTCAAAATTTGCGCGGCAACGAGGCAGGCATTTCGCAACGACGAATAACCTGTTAGCGAAATGGTTTCAACAAGACTTTCCTTTCCAATTTCGCGCAAATAATCATGCAGGCGTTGTAGATGGGAATAGCTGAAGTAATGGAGCTTGACC
>DATKAU010000064.1:0-18377 GCA_035514655.1 Anaerolineales bacterium | reverse complement strand
ATCTCGACGCCGAGCAGCAGCATCGGGTGCCATGTTTTCCATTTGCCTTCGCGAACGTAGCGATCACCTTCAAGGATTCGCCGACCCGCGCTCATCATCAATGCGAATGAAAAATCGGCGGTCGCATCCGTGAGAACGTCTGGTGTGTTGCCCACCGGGATCTTTCGCGCAGTGGCTGCGCCCACATCCACGTTATCGAAGCCCACAGCGAAGTTGCTGATCACCTTGAGTTGTGATCCGGCAGCGTCCATCGCTTCACTGTCGATGACATCGGTGAGCAGGCACAAAATACCATCCACGCCGCGGATCTGTTCCAATATCACACCGCGGGGCGGCGGCAAATCCTCCGTCCATACTTCCACATCGCAAAACTCCTTCACGAGATCGAAACCCTTGTCGGGAATGACTCGCGTCACAAAAACCTTCGGTTTCGACATGTATTCTCCAATGTAATTTGATATGATAACAGATATGGATGCGAATCGTTTCGCCACACAAAGCTTGCAGGACGCGCGCGTACTGCGGATATTGTCCGCCGCCCTCGATGCAGTCGATCCTTTCAAAGCGGTGCAAAAATTCCTTCCGCAGTTGGATGGTAATGTGCATGGACTGGCGATTGGGAAAGCCGCGATCCCAATGATGGATGCTCTCGCCGCGCGGATACCCCTCACAAGAGGACTCGCCGTCACAAAGTTCGCTTCGGGACTCAGTCTGAACTTGTACACTGTCCTCGAGGGAGGTCACCCCATCCCAGACGCACGCTCATTCCATGCAGGAGAAAAGGTGTTGGAGTTTGTCTCTTCTCTCAATGAGGATGACACGCTCGTTTGTTTGATTTCAGGCGGCGGCTCGGCGCTCGTCACAGCGCCATGTGAAGGGATCACACTCGACGACATTCAAACACTGACATCGCTCCTGCTTGCCTCCGGCGCGCGTATCGACGAGATCAACACCATCCGTCGTGCAGTGGATCGAGTCAAGGGTGGGGGATTGGTCCGCGCGACGATGGCAAGGGTAATCAGTCTGATCCTTTCTGATGTGATCGGCAACCCGCTGGAGGCGATTGCATCGGGCCCAACAAATCCAAACCCGACAACCAATAAAGATGCTCTGGCGATTTTACGAAAATACAATATCGAGAACCAGGTTTCATCCTCCATTCTCCATTTCGTTACATCCACGAACAATCCTGCATCCAAACAGGAGATTGCTTCGTCGCGGCGCGAAGCGCCGCTCCTCGCAATGACGAAGACCCAAAACATTATCATCGGCGATAACATACTTGCCTCACATGCCGCGTTGGAGCAGGCGAATCGCGACGGGTTCGTTGCAGAAATCCTGACAAATGAACTGCAGGGCGAGGCACACGAGGTGGGCGTCCGATTGGCGAAGTTGCTACGCGATGAACTTTCAAGACGCGCGCGGCCGTTTTGTTTGATCGCCGGTGGAGAGACAACCGTAACCTTGCGCGGCAACGGCAGGGGCGGGCGGAATCAGGAACTGGCACTTGCCGCGGTGGATGAACTCCGTGGATTGTCAAATGTGTTGTTGATCCCGCTCGCGACCGATGGCGATGACGGTCCCACGGACGCGGCGGGTGCCGTAGCGACAGGTGAATCCGTCTCAAGGGCGGAGTCGCTTGGGTTGAGCGCGGCAGATTACTTGTCGAGGAATGACGCGTATCCGTTTTTCGAGGCGCTGGGCGATCTTCTCAAACCCGGCCCCACTGGGACAAACGTCAACGATCTGATTTTTCTGTTCGCCCTGTGATTTTCAATCGGAAACAACAAATCGCAGTGCGGGATACAAAGCTCGATATCGGGGATAAATCCTGTTGTATAGCTCCGCTGCAAATGCCCCTGTGGTTCAGGCTGATACGACGAAGCGGGCGCAAACACCACCCCAGCCGTGCCCAACGAAACAGACACCGTACCGGGTTGACTCAAACCCATCCCGACTGCGCCTCCGACCAACGGGATGCCTTTCCTCAACCCTGTGAGATTCGCGGCGTCGACAGAGAGTCTCGCGCATATCTCCGGTGACCCATATTATTGCCAGCGTTCATGCAAAAATTTCAGGCGCGCTGCGCTTTGATAGCTCTCGCCGCCTTCATGGTTGTTGTACTCCCAGACCATAATTTGTTTTGGAGCGGCATAATAATTGTAGGCTGCATACACGGTCGAAGGCGGGCAAATGTCATCCATCAAACCTACTGAGAACAGGGCAGGCGACTTGGCGCGCACGGCAAAGTTCATGCCGTCGAAATATGCCAGCGTTTCAAAGACGGTCTCCACCTTATCGCGATGTGTTTTGCAATAGCGGCTGATCTCGTTGTAGGGGTGGGTATCCACGATCTCAGTGGCGCGGCGGTAGTGGCAGAGGAACGGCACATCAGGCAGGACGGCCGACAAGGTGGGGAGGAGCCCTGCCACGGTAATGGCGATTCCCCCTCCCTGACTGCCTCCCAGGACGGCAATTTTTTCCGCGTCCACAGCAGGGTGAGCAGTGGCAGCCTGCACGGCGCGCACCGCGTCAGTGAACACGCGGCGATAATAGTAGGTGTCAGGGTGCAGAATGCCGCGCGTCATGAATCCGGGGAATTGGGGGTTCGATCCATCCGGCTCGGAATCGGGTGTATCGCCGGAACGCCAGGCGCTGCCCTGCCCGCGCGTATCCATGACGAAGTGAGCATAGCCGGCATTCCCCCACAACAACCAATCATGAGGCAGGCCGCGTCCGCCGCCGTAGCCGATGTATTCCACCACGCAAGGCAGGGCGCCGCTGCGCTGGCGCGGCAGTATTAACCAGCCCTTGATCGGCTGGCCGCCATAGCCGCGATAGGTCACATCGAAAATATCCAATAACGTCAGCCCGGTTTCTACAGGGGTGAATTGCGGATCCAGGTCGAACAACCGGGCTTCGTCCAATGTGCGCTTCCAGAACGCATCAAAGTCCGCGGGCTCGTTGCGCGTGGGCAGGTATGCTTGTAGTTGTTCAAGGGGCATGTCGAAGCGCATGGAGATCTCCTGAATTTGAAAATAAGTGGGATATGCAGTACTGCCCGTGAGTGCTATTGAGAATCTATTCGGGTTGAACCTGTTCACTTCACGATAATTACAAAACGACCTCCACAGCCTTCAAGATTATGTGGAGGTCGCTCTGTATTTGACTAGAACCCGTTTTTTTTGATAAGTATCTTGTACCATTTTGCAGTGTCTTTCAAGATGCGCTCTTGTGTACTGAAATCGACCCAAACGATCCCAAAGCGCTGGGCATACCCCTTTGCCCATTCGAAATTATCCAGCAAGGACCAAGCGAAGTACCCCGCCATGGGGACGCCCGCCTGGATGACTCGATGCACTGCTGCGAGATGGGTATTGTAATAATCAAGCCGGAGTGTGTCGTGGACTTCACCCTTGGAATCAGGCGGTGTGGAGTAACTTGCGCCGTTTTCAGTGACGTAGACCTTGAGCGGTTTGTAATCGAAGTACATCCTGCCGAGCACGCCTGCCAGACCGTCTGGGAAATTTTCCCAGCCCATCTCGGTCCAGTTTTCAGGGGTCTTCGGTTTCTCGAACACTGTTTGCGGCGCGTTGCCCGGTGCGCTTGAACGCACAACCTCACGGTTGTAATAATTTATACCGAGGAAATCGGTAGGCACAGCAATGGTATCGAGATCGCCGGCCTGGATGAAGTCCATCCCGTTTTTTAGAAACCCCTGTTTTTTAAAGTCTGCGATTACATCAGCAGGGTAGCCGCGTCCGTAAAGCGGATCGGAGAACCAGCGCGTCCACTTTCCGTCGCCCATTCGGACGGCATCCAGGTCGAACGTTGAGTTGGATGCGGCCGCCCTCCACCCCACGTTGAGCGTAATCCCCACTTCCGCGTTTGGACTGTTTTTTCGAATAATGGGAACTGCCAACCCATGTGCGAGCATGATGTGAAAACTGACGGGTATCGCGCGGTTCATATCCTTGTAGCCGGGCGCATGCTCGCCTGAGTCATTGCCGATCCAGGCCACTACCGCCGGCTCGTTGATCGTGATCCAGTTCTTGACGCGGTGACCGAGAGCCGCGGTAATGGCTTCGGTATATTCGACAAAGGCATCGACTGTTGAACGGACCTCCCACCCGCCCTCGTCCTGCAGGGCTTGCGGCAGATCCCAATGATATAGCGTGACGAAGGGAACGATGTTTGCGGCGAGCAGCCTGTCGACGAGTTTGCTGTAAAAGTTGATGCCTTTCTGATTCACCTTGCCGCGGCCCTTCGGCAGGACTCGCGGCCAGGCAACCGAGAAGCGATAGGCTTTCAACCCAAGCTGTTTCATCAGCCGGATATCTTTGCGCCAGAGATGATAATGATCGTCCGCCACATCGCCTGTGTCACCATTGTCAACCTTGCCAGGCGTATGCGAGAAGCGATCCCAGATCGATTCACCCTTGCCGTGTTCATCCCAGGCACCTTCGATTTGATACGAAGCGGTGGCCGCGCCCCAGAGGAAATCTTGTGGGAAATTATGCGTAATTTTTGCCATGAGGTTTATTTATCCTTTGTTCATCGATTCGATGTAGTTTTCATAGAGGCCCGTCAGGTAACTGGATGGATCCAAATAAAATTCATCAGCGTTGATTAAAATCTTCGCGTATGATGGGATGGGCATGACCTGTGGTTTGGTCTTTGAGAATTCTTGAATTACCTTTGCATGAGGCTTGAGAGAGCCATCTGCCCGCACCAACCCAAAGAAGCGTTCGTGGATGGCGTTCTGACACGGCGGAAGATCCCACAATTCCGGAACATAATCCGCATAGCACCACAACATCGCGCCGGTTGCGCCGCTGTCGTGCAATTTGGGAATGGTGAGGTTGATAAATTCAGCAAAATCCTCCTCACCAGCCATGAACTGTTCGTGTGCCCGCCCGTTTGTCTCGGTCCATTTCATGATGTGAGTAGTTTCGGCGGTGCAACCTCCAAATTCCTCCATCAATACAGGTTTGCCGCATAGGGCCTCAGTCAACGCGCAGGTGAATGGGACAAAATCCGGATCGAGCGGTTTGTGCGCCCACGGTGTGTACATCGGGTACGAATGCATTACAGCCACATCCGTTTGCGCGTACACTTTATCAACCCTCAAGCCATTGTCGCCATCCAGGCTATAGCGATGCAAACCGATTGTGACGGGATGTTTCGGATCAACTGACTTGATCAGTTCAACCATTTCTTTCACCCACGCTGCACCCTCGTCCGATGTGTTTGGCCAAGCAAACAGATCGGGTTCGTTGCCGAGATTCCACATCCAGATGGCGGGATGATCCTTCAGCGTGCCCACAACTGTTTTTAGAAGCAGGCGCGAAGCGTTCAATGCCATCTCATCGTGGAACATGTTGCGGTAGCCATCATCTATCAACTTCCCATTGCTCACAACATCACGTAGCCACTCCCTGTGCGCATGTGGAGGCAGGTCACCGCCCACCAGCCAGCGCGGACTCCAGTTCGATCCGCTCATGTGGCCGGTGAAAAAGGTGACATCCAGGCCAAGGCCGTTTTCAGCGGCGATATCCGCGACTTTGATCAGGCTGGCGACGGCTTCCATGTTTACGGAATCCGGTTCGGGTTGAAAGTCATCCCATAACAGGAACAGGCGCACCACGGTCATGCCGATGTCTCTGATGACGCCGAATTCCTCACGGACTTCTCCCGCGTCGAAGTCGCTCCACCAATACATGGCTTTGCGGCAGGGCCAGTAATTGATACCGAGAATGAACGGTTCGCTCATTCGATGGGTTACATGGCAACCGGTTTGCCGGACCGTGCGGACTCCAGGAACTTTTGTATCAGGAGCACATTGTTCCGGCTGTCTGGCAGGCTCATGCGTATTGGCGCTCCGTTCAGAATCGCATCCGCCATGTTTTCCACCTCGCCGAGGTAGAGATCCTCGCCGGGAGTGGTGAAGACCTCCTCCTTTTCGCCGTTGAACAGGATGATCTTCTCGTTCAACCTGGGCGTATAAGGCGAGAGAACGGTAAGGTTTCCCTTATCGCCGATCATCTCAAGGCGGACGCGTACGGGCGAGCGGAAGCCGCAATCAAAGTGGGCGAAGACACCGTTGGCGAATCGCATCTGCCCGGCAAAGACCTCATCGACGCGGCTGACAGATCCGAACATTCCGTACCCATACACCTCCACGGGTTCCTCGCCGACGATTAGACGTGTATAACTTATCGGGTAACAGCCCACATCCCAGATGCTCCCGCCGCCGAGCGAGGCGTTCAAGCGCACGTCATCCTCCCTGCCGATCTTGAACATGAACGAACCGCGCACGATCTGAAGCTTTCCGACCGCGCCGTTTTCGATCAAATCCTTTACCCTCAAGGTCTGCGGGTGATGGCGGTACATGAACGCTTCCATGACAACCACGCCCGCCTTTTTCGCGGCGTCCGCGATTGCGTCCACCTCTTCCACTGTGTTAGCTAAAGGTTTCTCGCAAAGTACGTGCTTGCCAGCCTGCGCGGCTTTGATCGTCCATTCGCTGTGCATGCTGTTGGGCAGGGGGTTGTAGATCACATCCACATCGGGGTCGGCAAGCATTTCCTCATAACTGCCGAAGGCGCGCGGGATGTTGTTTTCCTCTGCATATGCCTGGGCCCGGGGCAGGTCGCGGCTGGCAACTGCAGCCATTGTATTTCTGGGCGACATTTGTAATGGCGGGAACAGGGCTCGGTTGATGCGGGCGGTGCTGAGCAGACCCCAACGTAGTGTTTTCATTCTTTCCTCCATGTAGTGGATATGATTTGTATCTATTGACTGGGATGTGGTTGTTCGATTGGGAACACAGCTTACGAGACGCTACCGACGGCTTCCACAGCGGCCTGCGCGGCTGCCGTGATCTGGTCAAATGCTCCAGACGCGACAAGTTTGTTCGATACCAGATTTCCACCGATGCCTACCGCCACAGCGCCAGCTGCGAGATATTCACGCGCGTTGTCGGGGCTGACTCCTCCCGTCGGCACCAACTTGAGAAACGGCATGGGAGCGAGCACGTCCTTTATGAATTTCGGGCCGCCCAGTTGGGCGGGGAATACCTTGACCAGTTCCGAACCCGCTTCATGAGCCTCCAGTAATTCGGTGGGGGTCTGGCCCCCACACAGGATCAGGGTGTTTCGTTTGGCACATGCCCTGATGACCTGACGGCGCACCGCGGGTGTGACAGCAAACTGGGCACCCGCGTCGATCGCCGCCACAGCATCGCCAGGATGTAGAACGGTTCCCACTCCCACGCAGACAGACTCGCCCAACGCTTTTCGAGTTGCAGTAATCGCATCGATTGCGCCGCGACCCGTAAGAGTGAATTCCAGTACAGTGACGCCGCCCTCAGACAACGCACGAGCCACGTTCACTGCGCGGTTGTAGTCGTCCAGGCGGACTACTGCGACGATTTTTTTTGCAAGGATTTGCTCAATGACAGACATTTTCTCCTACCTTGAAATATCCCGTCGATCTGAAGTCAACATGGCGGTCAATTCCTCACGGGATGACAAGACACGATCTCCAAATTGGGACAAAGCAATTGCCGCCAAAGCCACCCCGCGGCGCAAGCCTTCGTGCAAGTCTGAAAAGTTTGGGATCGATGCCTTGCTCGAAAGCCATCCGTCGAGCACTCCGGCTGCAAAGGCATCTCCGCTCCCGATGCGATCCACGATTTGGACCGGCAGGGCGGGTTCGGCAACGAATTCGTCGCCGCTGATTAACGCAGCCCCCTGTTCACCGAACGTGCAAAAAACGGCACATGCGCGAGTCAGCTTTCGCAGGCTTTCCATTATTTGGCGCGGTTCACCCTGACAGCCAAACAATGCGGACGCATCTGCGCCTTTGCACATCAAAATATCCGCCTCGGCAATTAAAGGGCGTAATTTTTCGCCGGCTGCCTCTGGCATCCACAATTTGGTTCGATAGTTGACGTCGAAACTGACCATCACACCGGCAGCGCGCGCGCGGCGAATTGCCTCCATAAGCACGGCATAACAGTTCTCACTCAGAGCAGCGGTGATGCCAGTAAGATGTAGTATCCGCGTATCGAGAAGATAATCCCAATCGACATCATCTACGGTCATATGCGAGGCTGCTGAATCGGCGCGATCGTAAATAACCTGTGTGGTTCGAGGCGCGGTTGCATATTCAATAAAATATGTTCCGAGCCGTTCATCAGGCGCGCGTTTCACCGCAGAGACATCGACGCCATCAGAGCGCAGGGCGCGCAGGATCGCATTCGCCAGGGCGTGATCAGGCATGCGACTCACCCAACCGGTGCGCCAACCCAACCTTGCAAGAGCCACGCTTACATTGCTTTCGGCACCCGCAAGTTCCATGTCGAGCATGCGCGTATCATCGAGCCGCCGGCCTGTGGGCACACTCAAGCGCAGCATGGATTCACCAAGGCTGACAAAATCAAAACGTGTCGAAGTGGTTGAATCGCTCATCCTGTTATACGAACTGTACGCACGAGGCACCGGCTAAAGAAACACGTGAGACCGGAGCGCCAAGCGCTTCCTTTCCATCCAGGATCGGCAGGGCACAAACTTCATTGCTATATTGATTGGCAACAAGGATAAATTTCCCACCGGGTGCGATCGCAAAGTTGCGGGGCCAGTCGCCTCCACACGCAGAGATTGAATCCAGTATCAGAATACCATCCAGATTGATCTCGTATACTGCAATGCTGTTGTGCCCCCGATTGGACACATATAACCGCTGACCCAAATCGGATACATGAATATCAGCAACGATATTTTTTGGCGCGTCAAAGGGAATGGTAGGAATGGTCTGCTTTTCGGTCAAAATCCCATTTGCCGCGTCGTACTCATAGAACGACACTGTGCTGGCGAGTTCGTTCGCGACATAAAACCACTTCCCGTTTGGATGGAAGACAAGATGCCTGGGACCCGCCCCCGGTTGGGCGTGGACTGCCGAATGCGGTTGTAGTTTGCCGGTCGCCGAATCAAAATCATAGATGACCAGCTGATCGATTCCCAGGTCGGCAACGATGACGAAGCCATTGTCCGGTGTGAATATCGACGAATGCGCGTGAGGTGCCTCCTGTCTTTCCTGATTTGGTCCACTGCCGTGATGCTGGACAAAATCTGTCATTTCACCGAGTGAACCATCTTCTTGAATTGGGTATATCCCCGCGTTGCCAGTGCCATAGTTGGTTGTGATCAACCATTTACTCAGATGATCGAAGCGCAGATGACAGGGCCAATCGCCGCGGGTTGTCATCCGGTGGAGGGGTTGAATGATAAATGGTTCGACTTTAAACCGAAACGACCAGATGGAACCTAATACACCATGGCTCCCCTGCCCGGTCTCGCTGACAACATACAACCATTTTTTATTCGGATGTATAACGAGGAATGAGGGACTGTTAACTCCGGTATAGGAACCAAGCGTTGTAATCACGCCAGTTTCTTCATCGAACGAGAAGGCGTGAATACCGGGCTCATCATGCGTTGTATAACCGCAGGCAAAGAAAAAGGATTGAGTCATAAGATTCTGATCACCAGTTCGTCACCGAGCCGTCGCGTCGTTTCCAGTGGGGTGCCTCCCAGAACTTCCAGGTCTGTGACTCGGCAAGTTTTAAGTCGATATCGATACCCAGCCCGGGTGTTGTGGGGATTGGGAAGGATGTCCCTTCGAGGCGAGGTTGTGTTGGGAAGAGCGCCTCGGCGTCGTTGACACCCGATTGGCCATAATACAGATTCTCTGTCTGTGTCACGCGAACTTCGAGCCAGGCAAAGTTGGCGACCGCCGCGGCGAGGTGGATCGTGGCGGCGGTGCACACCGGACCGAGTGGGTTGTGCGGCATAAGATCAATGTAATGCGCCTCTGCCCAGCCCGCCACTTTCATTGCTTCCGTAAAGCCGCCCACGTTGCAAATATCCACACGGGCGAAGTCGGTTAGATGCCTTTCGATAAACGGCATGAACTGCCATTTGCTCGAAAACTCTTCACCAATGGCGAACGGGATATCGGTCATCTTCCGTAGGGCTTCATAGGCTTCCGGTGATTCATCCCGCATTGGCTCTTCAATAAAATCGAGCGTGCCCATCGGCATGCGCTGGCAGAACGATGCGGTTTCAGCCAGATTCAGTCGATGATGATAGTCAATTCCCAATACAAAATCGCTGCCACATTCCTCGCGCACCTTCGTCAGCCATGTGGCGGTCATTGGAATGCTCTCCCACGGCTCGAAGATATCGGATTCTCCTGTGAAGCCGCCCTGGTGATCGAGCATCATCGGTCCCGTACGGATGACGCGCCAGTTGTTCTTGAGCAGCAACTTGACATCCTCGATCAACCCCGAACCCGCGCCTGTTGCTGTTGCGAAGCAGGGGACCACATCCCGTTGCTTTCCACCGAGCAGTTGATAGACCGGTACATTCAATGCCTTACCTGCAATGTCATAAAGCGCGATGTCGATGGCACTCTGCGCAGCGAGCAGGACGCGCCCGCCTTCGAAATACTGGCTTCGATACAACTCCTGCCAGATGCGCCCTATCTGCATGGGATCCTTGCCGATGAGAGATTCACGGAAATGTTTTAGGGCGCCAATGACAGCCTGCTCGCGCCCACTCAAGCCTGATTCGCCGAGGCCGTAGATCCCTTCGTCGGTCTCGACCTTGACCACAAGCTGGTTGCGGCTCCCAACCCAGACCGGCAAAGGTTTGATGTCGGTGATCTTCATGAATTAATTCTCCTTATGAGTCCAGCCGAGGATGTGCGCGGCTTTTGAACAATTGAAGAAACTGTCATTACCAGAAAAATCTCCGCGCACTTCTGTGGAGGGATAATACCTGTGTGCAAGATCCGGAGAAGATTCAGATGTGGCAGTCTGAGGCGCCGTGATGTAGAAAACTTCATGGCCGCTGAACTCTGCAGTGATAGAAAGTAAAATCGCGCGATTGCACTCATTAAGCAGGCTGTAGGCCCAGAGATGCCGGACCGCCACATCTCCCAAATTCGCCGTATATTTAACCGCCGTTTCGCGTGAATCTAATAGCCAATGGAAACGCAGGCTAGCGATGGTCATCCACTCGTAACGCCGGGCGAAGGAGTCCGCCTGCTGTTCGAGGACCCACTTCGACAAGCTGTAGGGATCCTCAGTGTAGGTGGAGTGGCTTTCATCCACGGGGAAGTAATCGTATCGGGGAGCACGACTGAATGCCCCTCCGATCGCATTGATAGAAGAGGCGAGACAGACCCGTTTTATGCCGAGGGCGGATGCCGCACTCAGGGCATTATAGCTGCCCACCGTATTATCTGCATAAACCACCGGGTCGGGATAATTCCCGGGCGCACGGATGGCCGCGAGATGAACCAATGCATCACACCCGCGGATGCTCGCAATGAACTGGCCGAAATCACGTGTATCGGCGGTTAAAAAATTCACCTTTGCCATATGTGTTGACGGTAATGCACGGTCAATGCTGACCACTGTATGGTCCTGCTCAATCAAATATGGAATGAGGCTGCGACCCATGTCTCCATTGCCACCGGTGACTGCAATTCTCATGGATTCGTCCTTTTACTTGAAGGTGAGTTCCCAGAGGGTTCCACCAGAGCCATAATCCAATACATAGAGTCGATTTCCGATCAGAACAGAATCAATGGGGTTGTTGAAGCCGCTCGCAATTTGTGTGGTGACGGCTTCATAATTGTCGCCGTTTTTTGTCAATTGGAGATGCAGAAGATCCTGTCCGCGATCCGTGAGGGTGCCGCCTGCCGATCCCCAACTGAGGAGGAAGGCGCTGAACGTGGTTTCGTCCCCGCGGTAATCGGGAGGCAGATTCGCCGAAGTGGCAAAGGCCAGGCCGAGGGGAGAGCGATGAGGCGTAAAAGTAAAAAGAGGGATTCCTTCTTCGGACGCGTCATGTTGACTCCCATCATCGGCGCGATATTGGTCAGCATCAGGTCCGAGATTTAGAACTGGGAGCGTGAACCCGCCCGGTGATTTGGGAAATTCCGGGTCTCTTCGATAGGCGCCGATTCTCACCGCCGTAAAGTCTGGGGATAATCGCTTATCGCCGATGCTTGTGTAGTCCGGGAATTGTTGCGGGTTATCCTGATCTCCAAACTTCCATGGAAACCCGTAGTGATAATCTTCGCGCAGCCAATTCAATTCATCCGGGTAATCCGCATCGGGACCGTTGTCCACCCCGAACAAATCCCCATTTGGGGCGAATTCCAAATCGAATGCATTGCGTGTGCCTCGGGCGAAGGTAACTTCCTCCAATGCCCCTTCATTGTTTTCAAGAGTTAGATTGATCGCGTTGGAGGGAATGCGAAGGATTCTCGCAGTCAACGGCACTTCTCTTACATCCTGGAACAGTGTTCCGTTATTTTCCTCCTCGCCGTGATCGGTCCGTGATCCGCTGTTGACATAGACCCAATTTCCATCGGGGTCGACCACGATTCCATTGAATAGGTGATCGAACGGCGTGCCGCCGAGGGGATAGGGTTCCGTTTCTGCAAGCGTTTCCCATTGGAATTCGCCGTCATCGTTAGCGGTTCCTTTTCGGATGATCGCCTGAGTGTAGTTGTTATCAACCGTTCGATTCGCAACCACATACAACACCCCGTCCGGCCCAAATGCCATGCCTGACACGAAGGCATCTTCTACAATATCATCAGGGTTCGCCACTTTTTCCATGCGATCCGATTTGCTGATTTGAATCCGGCGCAGCCCGGTGCCGGGATTGAGAATATAAAGATCGCCTGTAATAGGATTAAGTGCAAGTTTGATCGATGCCCCATCGGTAAATGCCACCGCACGGATGTCAATATTGCTCCACAAAAGCACGGGGCCACCTGCGACCGGTTGTGATTCCTCCTTAACTCTGGGTGCGGACGATGTTGTTGGCACCTCCGTCGGTGCAGGAGTTGCGGACCGACAACCGGCAATTACCAGCATCAGGAGGAGAGGAAATCCATTGATCAGAATTTTACTTAGGGGAATTAGATTACGGATTTCTTTTGTGGACATGTTTCTCCGAAGTATTTGGATTTTCTAGTGCCATGCCTGGGGATGTTATGCAATCCAGTTGCCTTTTCCAGGAGGCTTGTCAGGTGCTACGCGGCATCGCTCGTAAATTTCCGTGCCTCGGATGTAAGGACTTCATCCGACATGGAATTCATATGCCCCTGCATCAACAGGCGCGCTTGTGGTCCATTACGCTGCCGTAATGCCTCGGCGATCAGCACATGGTAGCGGAGGGCACGCAGCAGGGCATCTGGATCGAGGAGAATCGCCCGACGACTCTCAAGAAATAAATCGCTGACACCTTCAATCGTCTGGTAAAGAATCGGGTTGCGTGCGGCGTGAGCGATCTGCCGGTGGAATAGTACGTCCAGGTCTGCAAAGTCCTGGCCCTGTTGCGAGGCAGCCTCCATTTGTCTTACCAGGTTTTCGATTTCGCTGAGTTCCTCGTCAGTCCCGCGCTCCGCAGCCAGAGAAGCCAGTTCTGGTTCAAGAATACGGCGGGTTTCTGCCAATGCCAGAGTCAGGCCGTCTCCAACATTCTGGAAATGACTGGATAATTCCGTGGCCGGACGGGTTCCCACTACATAGACACCACTCCCGTGCTCTATCTTGACGAGGCCGATGGATTGCAGGGCTCGTAGTGCTTCACGGACTGAGCCGGTGCCCACTTTTAATTCCCGGGTGAATTGTGCAATGCTCGGCATGCGCTCGCCCGGCAGCCAATCTCCCCTCCGGATCCGTTGCTGTAATTCCTCGAATATATTATGGTATACGCGGTTCCTGCCGGCCGAATTTTTCTTCGCTTTTATATGGGTGGATGTTGTGGTTGTTTCGGGCTCAATCATTCAATCTCCACGGTAAAGAGCTTTCAAGGTAATTCCCATTCAAACCGCTTATCAACATGGCATCCATTGGCTGTTGGCATTGCTCGATTTGATTACACTGTCTACAAACCGCACTCCTAATAGACCGTCAAGCGAGTTCGGGAAATAAAGTGCCAGTGGATCCGGCTTCTTCGAAGAGCGGCGGGCTGCGATTGTTTCTGCCGCATCGGAGTAGATATTTGCAAAGCCTTCATGGAACCCTTCGGGATGGCCGGCTACAATACGACTTGAGTGAGCAGCAAGGGGGAGGGTTCCCGGACCGTTTGGTGTTCTTAACTGGGATGGCGCATGCAGCGGTTTGTAAGTTAACACTTGGGGGTGTTCCTGCATCCACTCAAGACTGCCTTTCGTCCCACTAATTCGAACCCGGAGACAATTCTCCACACCTGCAGCTGCCTGCGTAACCCAAAAATTTCCGCGGGCGCCATTGTCGAAACGCAGGAGTGCCCCGGCGAAGTCGTGGATTTTTCGTCCGGGGACAATGCTTCCAACTTCCGCGGCCACCTCCACCACCTCCAGTCCTGATATGAAGCGGATGAGATTGTGGGCATGAGTGCCTATATCTCCCATCACCAGGGATGGTCCGCCGCGAATGGGGTCATATCGCCAGGGAAGGGCATCAGCCGGAAGTTGTTTGTTTTCATCTGCTTTACCACCCTGCACATATTCGACTTGTACCAACCGGATGGTTCCAAGTTGCCCATCTTCCACCATTGCTTTTGCCTGCCGAACCATTGGATAACCTGTGTAATTGTGGGTCAGACAGAATATCAAGCCAGTCTCCTTAACTTTCTTGTGCAGCGCCTCCGCTTCCTGGAGTGTGTTCGTCATCGGTTTGTCGCAAATTACATCAAAGCCAAGATTAAGTGCAACCAACGCGTATTCAAAATGACTGTCATTGGGCGTCATGATTGAGACAACATCCACGCCATCCTTGCGGGAAGACTCCCCTTCTAGCATTTCCCTGACGCCGGCATATAAACGATCAGGGGAGATGCCAATTTCTAGTCCGGCTTTTTTCGCGCGGGATGGATCCGACGACAGGATCCCGGTCACGAGTTCGTATCGATCGTCCAGCCTCGCCGCCTGTCGATGCATTGCGCCAATAAAGGATCCCGGTCCGCCTCCTATGACAGCCAGGCGGAGTCTACGACCCAGGAGTTCAATGACGGGATTCAGTTCCATATTTTTCCGGGTTCCTCTGGTATTTCCTGCGCCTATAGATACGAATGGTTGGATCGAGAACTGGAAGAACAAAGGCAAATTCCGGTTAATTCATCATATCTCTTTGCCCATTCGTTCTTTTTTGAGTACTCCACAATTGACTTAATTTCATCAATCGCCTATAATTTTAGTCGTTAGGCCTGAAAAACGCAACATTTGGGCAAAGGAGGTGGCTGCAACTTAATAACTCATCATATCTCTTGTGCTTAGATTGTGTTACGGAAACAAATCACCAACAAATTTGCGAGGAGATAAATCCATGAAAAAGTTCAAGTTATTAAGCATGATCGCGTTAATCGCGATTGTGTTGGTTGCTTGTGGTCCAGCCCCTGCCGCAACCGATGTCCCTGCTGCGACCGATGCCCCTGCTGCGACCGATGCCCCTGCCGCAACCGATGCCCCTGCCGCAACTGATGCCCCGGTAAGCGGTTTGCCAGATGTTGCACGCGAAGATACTGTTATCCTGGGCTGGAGTATTTCTTCACCCATTGGTGTTACCAACCCATGGGCCGTGCCGGGTTATACTCATCAGGAAGGCAATGTCTTCCTCTGGGAGGCCCTGTCATACTACGGTATTTTTTCCAGCGAGGAAATCCCATGGTTGGCAGACAGCATGGAGTACAACGACGATTTCACGCAATTGACCATCAAATTGAACGAGAACGCAGCCTGGAGTGACGGCACACCTCTGACGTCGAACGACGTGTTGTTCACATTCAATGGCCAACTGACCAATGATAAGCTGCCCTATCACTCATCCTTTGACCAGTTCGTGCAGGATATGTCGGCACCGGATGATCAGACTGTAATCGTCAACTTTAAGATTCCCGCGCCGCGCTTTAAATATGAAGTATTGACATTCAAATTTGATACGGGCATTCCGATCGTGCCTGAGCATGTGCTTGGCCCCGAAGCAGATGTAACCGCATTCACGGGTGGTCTTGATATGCCTCATTCTGGTCCGTACAACCTCGTTCAGTGGGATGCGAACCAGAAGATTTACGATCTTCGTGAGGATTGGTGGGCGGTGACAGCCGGCCGTATTGCCCTGCCCGAAGCCAAGCGAATCGTCATGGTCAACATTGGTGGTCAGGTCGGTCAAAACATGGATACCGTGATCCAGCGTGAAGTCAACAATGAATTCGACGCCATCCTGGATGTCCGTGCTTCAGTGGCAAAGCAGATACTTGATTCCAATGATAAGATCACAACGCATTCAGGCAGTGACGCCCCCTATGGTTACCTTGATTGGTGGCCTAACTCGTTGTGGTCGAACACCCAGCTCGAGCCGTTCAACGACCCGAACGTCCGTCGCGCTATGTGCGATACCATCGATCGTAATACGATCAACGAAATTGTCTATGATGGCGCTGAAATTGCCACGGTCTATCCGTTCCCGCTGTACCCGAATCTGCAGACGTTTGCCGACAGCGCTGCTGTGCAAGCTGAGTTCACGGCCAATGCCTCGAATGCCATGCAGACCGGTACTGCAGACCTGGCTGAATCTGAAGCACTGATGACCGCAGCCGGCTTCACCAAGAATGCCGACGGGCTCTGGGAGAAAGATGGCGCAACGGTGCCTGCCGTGATCAATGGGTTTGAAGGCATTCACAGCGATATCGTTCCCGTGCTGGTGGAAATGCTAAGAGCTGGCGGCTTTGATGCCAGCATCAACTTTGGCCCGGATGCGTATGCTAACATGGCAGATGGCAAGCCCGGTCTATATATGTTCGGCCATGGCGCCAGCACGGTTGACCCATACGCTGTATTAGATCTGTATTCCAGCCGCAATGCGAATCCGATAGGCACCACTGCTGGTAACAACAGTTTCGCACGCTACAGCAATCCTGAGATGGATGCGCTGCTTGAAATCATGGCTCCACTCTCCGCGGATGATCCCGCGTTCCAGGAAGCCGCCGCCAAGGCGATGGGAATCTACTGGAGAGACACCATTGATTGCCCCGTTATCCAGTGGTTGCACCGTATTCCCTACAACCAGACCTATTGGACGAACTGGCCAACAGCTGACAATCCAGCCTCAGGCGCCAATGGCGCTTTTTGGGCGGAGACCGGTATGTTGGTCATCACCAACCTCAAGAAAGCCCAATAAGCTTTGATCTTCCAATTACGTGACGTGCATCAAAAACACGTCACGTAATAAGTTTGGGTCAATGTGGTGGCAAGTCACCATAGATCGTTTACCGGAACCATCAAAAATAGGGACGTTGGTTACAACGTCCCTATTTTCTCAAAAAGTTGAGCTATTTTTAATCTGCCCGTGTTATTATCGGTTTATCTCATCCAAGGAGTAGAGCCATGATTAAACTTGTCATTCGTCGTTTGCTCTTTCTCATACTGGTGATCTGGGCCGCCTCCACGATAACCTTCTTCATCCCCCGGCTTTCCGAGAGGAACCCAGTCCGTGAGCGTTTTGCAGAACTTGCGCGGTCAGGCGGTTTTTCTCCCGCAGACATGGAAGTAATCATCGCCTCTTATAGCACCAAATTTGGCCTTGACAAGCCGCTGTGGGAACAATATGTTGATTATATTTCCAGCATCGCCCGCTTTGACCTGGGAGTGTCATATAACAAGTATCCGAAAACTGTGATAGGCCTGATCATGGATTCGTTGCCGTGGACAATTACGCTCCTTCTGGTCACGACCGTCTTATCTTTTGTGATCGGCAACCTGCTCGGCGCGATTGCTGCATGGCCCCGTGCACCGCAATGGGTTCGTTCCTTCGCCACACCCTTTATCCTCTTTCAGGGAGTTCCGCCGGTATTAATGGGGGTATTGTTGTTGTTTTTCATCGCTTTTAAACTTAAACTGGCTCCTTTGGGAGGCGCATATTCGACAGGTGTCATCCCAGACTGGTCTTCCGCCTCTTTTATCTGGGATGTTGTTCATCATCAATTACTACCTGCTTTGGCGCTTTTGTTAGGCTCGGTGGGAGGCTGGGTTCTAACTATGCGCGGTATGGGTGTAACTATTCAAGGCGAAGATTACGTCAACTTTGCTGAACACAAAGGTCTGAATGGAGCAGTTATTTTCAAGGATTATTACTTACGCAATGCCCTTTTGCCGCAAGCAACTGGTCTGGCGCTTGCTTTGGGCACGGTAGTTAGCTCCGCGATTATCATTGAATCTCAATTCGGATTACCAGGGCTCGGCCGGGTGATGGACGCGGCCATTCGATCCAACGATTTCCTGGTCATTTATGGTGTTGTCTTATTCGTCAC
>DATKAU010000063.1:0-4702 GCA_035514655.1 Anaerolineales bacterium | reverse complement strand
CTACCAGTTGGACATGCGCGTGCTGTGGGATGTGCTGCGCAACGGGCAGATGAACCTGTTCTGGATGGGGATCGGCAACCTGCCGCGCACGAACGATTTTTATCTGTGGTTTTATCTCGCGTTTGCCGTCAGCAGTACAATGATGCCTTCGCAATCGGATCGCCACGCCTGGCTTGAACTCGTCATTTCGGTCGGTGTATTGATTGCGATCGCCCTGCTCGTCGGTGCAGGACCGTGGATGGTGAACAACGTTGCACCGTTGATCAGCAATTTCCTCAATTCCGTGGCAGTGATCTTCGGCTTGAGCGCGGCGCTCCACGCGGTCTTGATCGTACCGTTCATGTTTATTCGCCGCGTGCTGGAACGTGCCACCGGGCTGGAGGTGGGCTGACTCTCTTCAAGAACGGAGATCCTCGAGCCTTGTGCCGGGATACGCGGAGAGATTGCTATTTCTGTCAGAATGCCGAGCTGATAACCTGCCATAATTCCTCAAACCTGCCAGGATCCATCAAGTACCAGTTGTAGAAGCCTGCCCCGAACCCAACCACAAGCACGGACAGGGCGATGAATTTATCCAGTGTCGAATCGGGTCTGCCGAATTTTGTCGGAAAAAACATAAGAAAAATCCCGCCAATCACCCCGAAGGGGGCAATCGCCGCGAGTCGGAGATCAGTGCAATGAACAGCGCAAACAGACGGATTTGCCAGTACCTCATGGTTGCATTCTCCCGGTTATATTGAAATTTCCACCTTCTTCCGGATTGTATTTCAGACCGCGCGTTTCGTCCACGGACCGACGCCTTCGATCCGATCCACGCGGATGTGGGTGATATAGCCGGGAGGCGGGTTATCCATCGGCGGGAATTTAACACCGGGGCGGATATACACATACGCCAGTCTCTGGAGCAGATCTGCCGCGCCGCCTTCCGTGATGTACGCCTCACCGTAGAGCACAGCGTATTCCGTCAATTCGAAATCGCTGATTGTGTCAGACAGAAGTGAAACTGCAACACGCGGTTCGCGCAGGATGTTCTTCACCTTCTGGTTTTTCGGCAGGTGACCGGCGACCAGTTCGTCGCCGTCCAAACCGACCCAAATCATCGTCATCTGGGGACTGCCATCCTTGTTGAGGGTGACCAAATTCGCCGGGCATCCTGATTCAATCAAGGCTTTGATTTCATTGGGGAGTTTCATGTTTTACCTCCTTTGTTCCAAAATATTTGAAGAACAATTCCTTCGATAACTTTGCGCCTGCCTCGCTCAACATCATCGTCGGTGATTTGATTCCTGGGTCGCTGATATACCCCCTTTTGAATCAGACGGTCGAATGTTTCCCGCTCGAGTCCCTTCCATGCCCGGGTGCCGAATTGGTCGTGCGTGCTGGTGAGATAGAGAAGTGCCAGCGTCATTTCGTCAACTTTGTCTTTGTCGTATTTCATACGCCATCCTTTTTTGCCCAAGGTATTCGAAACCCCATTCTGCCCATGGATTCCAGCGAATGATTATCAGCGCGGTGGCGCGGGAGGATCGTATTATTTGCTGAAACGCTTCATGGTCTTGACGGATTCGGTTACCAGCTGCTTCAAGACCTTTTTATCGACATCGTCCAGTTTCTTGATATACAAACATCCCACACTGGTTTTGAATTTGCCGAGTTTTTTTAACAAATCCTTTTGTAAGTCGAATCCACCCATGAGATACAGGGTGAGGTTTTGCTTGCGAGGCGAAAAGCCCGTCAGCATCCAGTCGCCTTCGCGTCCGCTTTTACCTTTGTAGTGATAACTGCCAAAGCCGACTATGCTGGAGCCCCACATCTTAGGTTCCGCTCTGGTAACCTGTTTCATCATCTTCAGGATTTCGAAACAATCTTTCCTTGTCTGTTCATCGTCAACGCTGTTTAGAAATTTGGTCACGCTGGCATTGTTTACTTTGGTTTTGAGTTCTGTTGACTTGGCCATTTGTAACTCCGATCATTGAATGTGTAAGACTTTTGCTCCTCGAATTTTACCTTGTTTCATTTCGATCAATGCCCGGTTTGCATCCTTCAAATCATATTCCTGATATTCAGGCTTGATGCCCGCCTCCGACGCCAGATCCAGAAATTCGCGGACATCGAGGCGTGTCACATTTGCCACAGACTTGATTTCTTTTTCCATCCATAACTGCGACGGATAATCCAATCTCAATAGGACATCTTTATCCGACTCTTCCTTGCGGATGGCGTTAATCACCAGCCTCCCGCCGGGACTCAGGACCTTCAGCGCCTCGCTCACCGGACCCCAAACCGGCGTGGTGTCAATGACCGCGTCCAACCCCTTGAGCGGACTCTGGTCGATCGCGCCCGTCCAGGCTGCTCCCAGCGAAAGGGCGAACTCGCGCTCGGCTGGATTCCTACTGAACACAAAAATATTCGAGTCCGGAAATTTATGTTTTGCGAGTTTCAAAACGAGATGATTTGACCCGCCGAACCCCATCAAGCCCAGTGATTGACCGTCGTTTAGGTTGGATAATTTCAGTGCGCGATACCCAACCGCACCTGCGCACAATAACGGCGCGGCTTCAGAATCGGATATCGAGTCAGGGATGGGATGCACAAAGTCCGCGCCGATTTTCATGTACTCGGCATAGCCGCCGTTGATATCCCTCCCGGTGGCTTTGAAATCACTGCATAAATTTTCGTTGCCAGCCAGACAATGCTGGCATGTCCCGCACGCGGAGGCAATCCACGCCACGCCTACGCGTTGACCGGTACTAACGACTCCGCGAAGCGCTCCTGAGTGGTCAGTCGTTGAAGAACGACTGAAGTCGCTACTACTTTCCACAACTCCCACCACCTGATGCCCCAATATCACTGGCAAATGGGGTGGGGGAGTCCGCCCTTCGATTTCGTCCAGTTCGGTGTGGCAGACTCCGCATCTCGTGACGCGTAACAGGATCTCACCAGAGCTGGGAATCGGATCGGGGTGCTGAGTCAATTTGAGCGGCGCGTGATGCGGATTCACCTCTCCAAGCGACTCCAAAATCATCGCTTTCATTTTGCAGGCAGGGTCAGCGCAAACTCCACGCCTTCTTTCACCCAGGCACTTAATTGTTTGGCAGTCTTGTATCCGTCGGGGTCAACAACAAGCCAGCCCTTCATCGGTCTGCCCGTGATATCGAACGGACGGGCGTGCGGCTTCTTGAGCAGCGCGGCATGCTTCTCTGGATCGACTCGTACGATCATCCCGTTTTTATGCACGCCGCATGCCATGTTTCCGTGAACGAGAAACCCGACCCCGCCGAACATTTTCTTTTCGACGAAGGGCATACCTTTCAGTTCCGACCGGATCCGCTCTGCCAATTTCTCGTTGTAAGCCATCTCAACTCCTCACCGGAAACTGCTCACTGCTCACTGATTACTGGTTACTGGTTACCCCGTCCCAAACTGCCGATCCCCCGCGTCGCCGAGGCCCGGCACGATGTAGGCGCGGTCGTTGAGGTGGCTGTCGATTGCAGCGATGTGGATGTCGATCTCGGGGTGCGCGGTCTGCATCGCCTTGATCCCCTCCGGCGCGGCGATGAGACCGACGAATTTGATCTTCTTCACCCCCCAGCGTTTGAGCACGCCGGCTGTTGCCGTGGCGGAGCCACCCGTGGCGAGCATGGGATCGAGGATGAGGCAGACGGAAACCGTGGGTTCCGTGGGAAGTTTGTTGTAGTATTCCACCGGACGGAGTGTATGCTCATCCCGGTACAAACCGATATGCCAGACTTCGGCGCTGGGCATCAAGCCCCAGACACCTTCGACCATGCCAAGCCCTGCGCGCAGAATGGGCACAAGCCCGATCTTTTCCTGTAATTCCTGCCCGGTCATTCTGGCGAGCGGAGTCTCCAATTCGCGCGGCGTGACGGCAAGATCGGCGGTGGCTTCGTAGGCAAGCAGGGCGGCGATCTCACGTACGAATTCGCGGAACTTCTTCGGCTCGGTATTTTTATCGCGCAATCGGGAGAGTTTGTGGGCAACCAGCGGGTGGTTGGATTCGTAGACGTTGGACATGATTTTCTCCTCAAAGATGATGTTTTGATTATAGCCCTGATGAAAATTTTTAGAGCAAAATTTCCCGCGTTTCATTATTCCTGAGCGTTCGATTAGGAAAAATCTCACAATCAAAAAACCGGGGGTACAATTGATAATGAAATTTCCTTCGGGGAATTTTCACTCCACAGTACTCGTTTATGAACGCCAGCGTTTCAACACAGCCTCTCATCGAACTGCGCGACGTGGTGAAGACATACTCCACCGCAGCGGGTGACTTCACCGCGCTTAAAGGCATCAACTTGCAGATTGGCGCCAGCGAATTCCTCGGTATCGTCGGCAAGTCGGGCGCGGGCAAGTCCACGCTCCTCAACATGATCACCGGTGTGGACCATCTCACAGAAGGTGAGGTGCGTGTTCATTCGAACGGTTCCGCGGTTTCCGTCCACGAGCTGAGCGAAGACCAAATCGCCTTGTGGCGCGGGAAGACGATGGGCGTTGTGTTCCAATCGTTTCAACTCCTGCCCATGCTCACGCTCGTCGAGAATATCACCCTGCCCATGGATTTATGCGGCAACTTCAGCCCGAGGCAGTCGCGTCAACGCGCGCTCGATTTATTGCGGCTGGTTGAGATCGAAGAACATGCCGATAAACTGCCTGCATTTATTTCAGGCGGGCAGCAGCAACG
>DATKAU010000062.1:0-6730 GCA_035514655.1 Anaerolineales bacterium | reverse complement strand
AGATTCCCCTTGAGTTCGGCATCCTCTTCGACGGTCACATTGCCGCCGAAGACGACCAGATCACCTGAAAAGGTGTCTCCGTTCTCGATGGTGAGATTCTCGCCGAAAAGCACCCTCCCCCCGTCGGGACCTAGTCCCTGTGCAAACACCGCGCCTGCCGGCGCAAGCGCCAGCGTGAAGACCGTCATTAGGATTAATATTCGAAACTTCATTTTCATAAGCTACACTCCTTGCGGCATACGAACGAACCGCCAGATGGATACAGACCAGAGTAGACTCAACCCTCCCAACGCAGAGATCAACACCATCCATGCAAACGGCGGCAGAAAGTCTCCAATGACATCCAGGATCACTGCGCCAGCCTGGGCGGTTGCCAGCAGGGTGGTAAGTAGAAACACCCCCCATTCCACGAGGACAGTAATCCATTGCGCTGGTGAGGCAACGAATGATGCCAGATACGGCATGCCAATCAATGCCAGGAACGCCAGCCCGCTCATCGTAAATACGATCGAGCCAATCCATAGCCGCCGGCGGTCAGCGGCTATTTTCGCGGCCAATCGTGCCTGGAAGCGCGTCACAAAACCGGGGGCAGGCGATGCCAGCCGCGCGGCGTGTAAGACTTTCTCTGTTCTGGCAAGCGCGGCGCAATACGTACAGTTTCGCACATGCGAGTCAAGTTGTCGTTTTTGCTCCGCGGTCAGCGGCATGTCATTCAACAGCCACTCTTCAAAAGGCTGGTGATTCATTGTGTCTCCTTTCGGTACGTGCGCGGGACGGTTTTTCATCCTGCCACATGCCCGCCAGCTCCCGGCGCGAACGGTGCAGGCGGCTTTTCACCGCGCTCACAGTCAGGTGCAGGCTTTCTGCAATTTCAATCTCTGAATAGTCATACCAGTAGCGCATAATGACTGCGGCGCGGTCGGTATCGTCGAGATCGCGCAGGAGCACGTGCAGGCGGACGCGATCCTCGCGTTTGACCGATTCAGCCTCGGGGTCGGGAGAAGCGGGATCCGCAAATTCGAACACGGTCCCGTCGTCATGCTCCTCGTCGATCGAAAAAACCGAGAGCCTCCGCCTCCGCAGTTGATCGATGCAATAATGCGCTCCGATCGAGAGCAGCCACGTGGCAAACGGGCGGCTGCGGTCGTATCGCTGCAGGTTCTGGTAGGCGCGCAGGAAAGTCTCCTGAGCGGCATCTTCTGCAGACTCCGGCTCGCCCAACATCCGGTAACACAGGTTATACACATGTGTCTGGTGTTCTTCGACGAGTTTTGTAAACGCTTCGTCACTGCCCTGCTGAGCCTGGAGCACCCAGGCATGTTCGTCGCTCACTTGCGCTCCTTGTACTTTCTATACGCTGAACGAAGGGAAAAGTTGCGCCTCTGATGAAGCATATACCCGATTCCTTCGTCGGCCAGGGCTTGGTCCTCCCTTACGGCAGAGCATCCGCCCGTGCCGGCCCTACCCAGTATACATTGGCACGGGGCAAGAAAAAAGCCCTCAATGATTGAGGGCTTCTTTTATATCAGGTGACTATCGCTTCATTTTTGCGAATTGTACTGCAGCGTGCCATTGTTGTCGCGCAATTCGTTCAGCTTCCGGGTTAGTTGATTGATTTCCTCTTGCTCTTGGCTTCTGCGGCCTGTTTGTAAATATCAACCAACTGTTCGGTGATTCGAATCCAATTGTGATGCTTCCTTACATAGCTTTCCCCAGCCCTGCCCACCTTTGTTCGAAGATCTGCTGTCTCCAACAGCCGCAAGATTTGGGCGGTAAATGAGTCGGTATCATCCCCCACCAGAACATCGCGATCCGGGGTCAGATGCAATGCGGAGAGCGCCCGCGAATTCGTGACCACCGGCGTGCCGCACGCCATTGCCTCAATAATTTTATTCTGGATTCCGGCACCATACACGAGAGGGACAACGGCAACTGCAGCTCCCCAGAGAAACGGGCGGATATCCATCACCGTACCCGTCACCTCAATTAATGGATTTTCACCGAATTCGATGATGCTCTGGCTGGGATCCTTCCCGGCAATGATCAATCGAACCCGCGGTCGCTTTTGCCAGATGCGCGGCATGATTTCACGCACCAGATGCGACGCCATGGCAATGTTTGCGTGGTAACTCATCTTGCCGCTAAACACGAGCGTATCAGGTTCCGGCTGAACATCAGGGTTGGGGTGGAAATAATCCAGATCCACGCCACCGGGTAGAACCGACAGCGCTGATGGTTTTCCATTCGCCGAAGGAAGACCCAACAAAGCGTTTTTATCCACAACGGAAGTCGTCAGTACGTGATCGAAAAAACGGATTAACTCAGCTTCTGCCCGGCGGGTCCTGCCCAGTTCAAACTGGGTGACGATCCGTCCAAAGAAAGTACTGCCGTTCCTGCCCGCCTGTTCAAAAAGGTGGCTGATGCAGTCAACGCTGTCCCAAACCACCGGGATCCCAGGAATGTGTGAAGCCACATGGCGCCCATACTGCGAGCCGCGCAGGTGCTCGACATGAACGACATCGAAGCGGGGATTTATGCCTTTCAACACCGAAGTTAACTGCCGGGCGAGTTCCGCATCCCAACTATAAATGGATTGGAGAGGCACACGGGTCGGCAGGGCGGCAAGACAATTCAACGCTGAACGCCAGGAGGGAAGCTTCTGGAAGTACACCTTCGAGCACTCAGCCTGGAGAGCGGCAGCATCAGCCTCCTCGCGCGCACCAGAGCCCACGGTAAAGACAACCACGGTATGCCCCGCCTTTGCCAGGTGTCGAATCAGGTTATATGGACGCGTTCGAATCTTGTTTGGAACGTAGGGAACAACAAAAGCTATGTTCATTTTGTTGGATTCAAACCGGGGATTTCAAAAAACTTCGCAGCCAGTATTTCACGCAAGCGATTGATAGACCTTCTCGAGTTGACTCAGGACCACCTGCCAGTCGTACTTGTCTTTTGCCAGGCGTATGCCATTCCCAGACAGCCGCGCCTGCAACTTCCCATCCGAAAGCAGGCGGATCGTCGATTGCGCAAACTCGTGGGGCGAATCGGCAACCAGCACGTCCGATCCCGGCTCAGCCTGAATGCCCTCCAGACCCACGGTGGTGGTGACAACAGGCATGCCATGCGCAAACGCCTCGAGGATGCGCACACGCATCCCGCCGCCTGCACGCACCGGAATGACCACCACAGATGCCTCTGCAAAATATGGATCGAGCTCAGGTACGTAGCCGGTCACCGCAACACTGCCGTCGCTTTCTTTTGCAACCTGCAAAAAGTCAGCAGGCGGGCTCTTGCCAACAATGGTAAGTTTTGCCTGCGGAAGCGCCCGACGGATAATCGGGAATACCTCCACCAGGAACCAGCGGATGCCGTCGGCATTCGGGGGGTAATACAGAGTGCCCATCGTCAGGATGTTAAACGAACCGATCCGCGGCTGGAATCGGTTGGCTACCTTCGTATCCACCGCGATCGGGATCACCGTTATGGGCGCCTCCTCCGCAGGGACGGCTGGGTACTCTTCCTTCAGGGCTTCGCGCAGCGCCCGCGCATCAGGTTCTGCTACAGCAAGTGTACGATCGAATTCATGTACGATCCGCGCCTCATACGCTTTGACCCTTCCCGCTTCGAAGATCAACGGGAGGCGGTAATAAAACGGCAGTGTCGCATTCAACCTTTCCACGATGGTCCAGACTGCGTTGTGGGCATCGAATATCAAAGCAGGCTTTCTATTGCCGTTGCGATAGGGCAGGGCGAACTGCGCCATGGTCAACTGATCAGCATGGATCGCGTCAACTGGAGCCGCGGTTACCACCTCGCGGACCATGGTTCGCATGGCGGCACTATCGTCGCGTTCGACGAGGAATGGCTGGCGGGTGAGTTGCGAACGGATGAAGTATCCTGCATCCTTCAGCCGGGATCGCTTAATCGGCACGGTGAACACACGATGACAAATCCTCCGCACGGTCTCCAGATGCGGCTCCTCCTCCGGGCGAATGTATGTGATCAAGGTGATCGTATGGCCGCGTTGCGCAAGATATTTCAACACGTGCCACGTTTTGACCCTGGGACCTGAATCAGGCGGGTAGGGAAGGATTTGCGTAAGGAAAAGAATGTTCATAACAAAGGCACAGAGGTGATATTGCAAATCACCCGGTGCGGGTTAACTGCGGATGATCCGCACCAGATGGAAGAGAACAATGACTACATCCATAACCGAGTTTTGATAACCATTAATGGATCCGATTCATAAAGGCGGTTTTCCAGTCAATTCAATTTCTCAATTCGATGCGCGATATTTATCACAAACCGAGCCAGCGCGAAATAATGTTCCTCTGCATTTCCGATGTGCCGGAATACAGTGTGCTCCCCACCGCGTCGCGCAACGCCCGTTCGACTTCATATTCTGTCATATAGCCGTACCCGCCGAAGATTTGAACCGTATCGAGGGCTGTCTTTACCAGCGCTTCGCTGACGAACAACTTTGCCATCGATGCGTCCAATGAGGCGTTCCGCTGTTTATCGAGGCGCCACGCTGCGCGATAGACGAGAAGCCGCGCGGCTTCCAATTGGACTTTCATATCGGCAATCTTGTGCGAAATGGCTTGAAATTTCCCGATCGCCTGTCCAAACTGCGAACGCGTCCGGGCATATTCGATGGAGGTTTCCAACAGACGCTCCATTGTGCCGACATGGGTGGCAAAAAGACAAATCCGTTCCCAATCCATCGAGTGGGTGAAGATGGTTGAGCCGGCACCCGCCCCGCCAACCACAGCCGTCGATGGCACAAAAGCATTTTCAAAGACCAATTCGCCCATGGGACTCGTCCGCAGCCCCATCTTCTCGAATTTCTGCCCCACGCGAAACCCCGGTGTCGCTTTCTCAACGAGAAATGCCGTGACGCCCCCGTGATATCCCTTTGCCGGGTCGGTCAGGGCAAAAACCAGTGCGAGATCGGCGACAGGTCCGTTTGAACTGAATGTCTTGGTGCCGTTGATCCGATAGCCTGCCCCATCCTTCACCGCGCTCGTCCGGAGAGAAAAAGCGTCGGAACCGGAACCAGGCTCAGACATGGCATTGACCGCAATGATTTTTCCGTTGCACAAACCGGGCAAATACTGCTTTTTTTGCTCATCGGTCCCGAACTTCCAGATGGGAATCACACATGCCAGAAGATGGGCGCAAATGGAAAACACCAGACCGCTGTCGCGGCAGCCATATCCAAGCGCTTCAAGGGCAATGGCTGTGGTAAGCGGATCCATTCCCCCGCCTCCAAATTCCTCGGCGACCGGTAATCCCTGAAACCCCATCTGACCGCATTTCAGCCAGAGCGCATGGGAGAACTCCTGGTTGCGATCCCGTTCTCCGACGGCATCATTTAATTCATTCTGTGCGAAGCGGATGATCTCTTTGCGCAGTGTCTGCTGATCGTCTGATAGTGAAAAATCCATCAAGCCATCTCCTTGAGCCGTTGGTAATCGATTTTGTCAGTGGAGGTTTTGGGCAGGCCGACCTGAAATGAAAAGAGATCCGGAACCATGTACGGCGGAAGCTGCTCCATGCAAAACTTTTTCAACTCTATAATGGAAATGCGTTTTTGATCACCTGTGCTGATGAACGCCTTGACCTGAACTCCTTTTTCCTCATCCATCAAGGCGATGACAGCCGCCTCTTTAATGGATGGGTGTCTGTACAACCCGGCTTCGATTTCACCCAGTTCAACGCGGTATCCACGTTTCTTAACCATCCGGTCGCGGCGGCTTATATAAATGTAATCACCGTCCTCGTTCTGTATGACGATATCGCCGGTTTTGTACCACCGTTGACCCTCGGCATCGATAAGATACGCGCTGGTTGTCCGTTCCGGGAGATTCCAATACCCCTGTGTCACCCCGGGTCCGTTCGCGCACAACTCCCCCTCCTCACCGGGTCTGACCGGCTGTCCCTGTCCTTCAACCACCATGATCCGATAATGTGAACAGGCTTTCCCGATGGGGAACGGCTGGATCTGCTCGTCGGGGATTTGTTCGGGCAGTTCGTAATACGTGCACACATTTGTCTCGGTCGGTCCATACAAATTTAGGTACCGCGGGCTGGGAAGCAGGCTCTTCAACAACCTGAGATGTTTGATCGGAAAGACCTCCCCCGCAAAATTCACAATACGCAGGGCGGAATAGTCGTGGTTTGGCATACCGCCGTATTGCGCCAGCAAACTCAGGATCGATGGGGTTGAATACCAACACGTAATGTGACTCTCGGAAATCAGCGCCGCAAGACGGACCGGATCCTTGCCCAATTCCTCCCCAACGATCACCAGCGTGGCACCGTGTTTCAGTGGCACATAAATATCCAGAATGGAGAGATCAAAATGAAACGGCGCGTGCGATGAAAACCGGTCCTCAGGCTGGGGCAGCATCACTTCAGAACACCAATCAATGAAGCTGATTGCGTTTTCGTGGGTCAACATCACCCCCTTGGGTTTCCCCGTTGAACCGGAGGTGTAAAGAATGTATGCCAGGCTCGACGGATCAAGTTCGCCACCTTCACCTGTGGACGGCCGATCCTGGTCCTCAAGACGCAGCGCCTCTCTGAGGTGGATTCCGCCTCCGGTCCCGCCGAGGACAATATATGAGGGTTTCGTCTGCGCATCCAACTCCGGTCGCAGCGCCTCGATAAAACGATCCTCAACGATCACCGCCCTGACGCTGCAATCATTCAGGATATAGGCGTTTCT
>DATKAU010000061.1:0-11063 GCA_035514655.1 Anaerolineales bacterium | reverse complement strand
AAGAATTGGATGTGAGCACAGGACCCAATTTGTGAAATCGGTTACAATAGCGGGAAATTAATGCTGGAGACACCATGGAAAAGACAAACGAAGAGTACATTCCCGCACTGAGTTATCGATTCCTCACGCCGTTCTACGATTTCATCCAAAAGTACATTGTGCGCGACGTGCGCTACAAGGCACAACTTGTTAAGCAGGCAAATATTCAACCCGGTCACCGCGTGCTTGATCTGGGCTGCGGCACAGGCACCCTGGCGATCATGACGAAACTAGCCCAGCCCAGCGCGGACGTCACAGGACTGGATGCCGACCCCGACATGCTGAAAGTGGCGCGTTACAAATCGAGCGAGCAGAAGGCTCACGTCAAATTCGATGTCGGGTTTACCAATAAGCTTCCCTACCCCGACGCATCGTTCGATCGAGGAATGTCCAGCATCATGATTCACCACTTGAAGACACCAGAAAAGATTGCGACTGCCAAAGAAGTCTTCCGCGTGCTCAAGCCCGGCGGGGAGTTGCACATCATCGATTTTGGCAAGCCGGTTACGTGGTACGGGAAAATGCTTGGTCCATTCCTGCACAAATTTGAAGAAGCGAATGACAATATTGACGGGAAGCTCCCGGAAATTTTCGGCGCGCCGGGGCTGAACGTTGAAATCACGGGTCACTTTTGGACATTTTTCGGCGATCAGGCTTTTTTAAAGGGTGTGAAGTAATCGACCATTGAATGAAACATGTCTCGCATCGAGTCAACCTTACTTGTTCAAAAATCAGTCGAAGAGACATTTACATTTCTCAGCAGGCTGGAAAGCCATCTACATTTCATCCCGCGTATGATCTCATTAACGCAGACCTCAAACGGGGACTTTGCCCAACCCGGCGCGACGGCGGACGGAATGCTTAATTATTTTGGGATCAAAATCCCCGTTAAGTACGAAATCATTGAAAATGTGCCAAACCAAAAACTGGCCATGAACGGTTTGATGGGACCTGTGGCTTTCAAAGATGGATATATTTTAAGCAGACACAACAGTGGGACAGAAATCAAATTCTGGCTGGAGTTGATCCCGAGGGGTTGGGCGAAAATTCTCTCGCCGTTCGCGGGGCTGATTGGCAGGGTCCACGCGTGGGAGACGTTAAGGAATTTGAAGCGGGAGATTGTGTCGCCACAGCGCCACGGCGACGCTTCGCCACATCGTGGCTCGCAATGACATGGCGATGGCTATCGATCTATACAAACCCTTCACCAATCCCATCACGAAAGAGACGTTCCGGTGTATTTCCTCGACGCCCGAAGCATATACGATGGAATGGACCGTGGATCCAGGTGGCTACGTCCCGTTCGAACACGTCCATGTGGCGCAAGATGAAATTTTCCATGTGGAGCGGGGCGAGATCCGCGCAATGATAGATGGAAAGGAATATTTTGGAAAACCAGGCGACACGGTTACTGCGCCGCGCGGAGTGCGTCACATCGCTTATAACGATAGAGATGTGCCGCTCGTCTGCACCGTGGAATACAAGCCGGGGCTCGATCACTACACCACCATGCAGTGTTTCGCCGGGCTGACTCTTGACGGAGAGCTTGACCGGAGAGGTCTGGTTAATATCCCAAAAATCATGTACCTGCTGAAAAAGGGAAATATCCTGTCCCTGCCGCGCCCCGCCTTTGCACCTGATTTTGCGTTTCGTTTCGGGATGAACTTCTTTTTTATGGTCGGTTCGATGTTGGGCTGGGAAGCATTGTACAAAAGATATACATTTAAAGCCTAGCTCGGTGGTTGAGTAGCCCGAGGCGACAGCCGAGTGCGTATCGAAACCACCGCTTTTCTAGAAAAATTTCATTGGCATGTTACCTGTTGGTTTCGACAACTGGCGTCTCAACCAACGAAATAAATTGAAACTGGAGAACGAAAATATGAACCTCAAACTCTGGTGGTTTGCCCTGCAGAAACCTGTCAAGGAAAACGACAAAAAGGTCTGGGATGGGTTCGACGTGGTTGCCAAATGGTTAATCTCCACACGCGCCACAGTCACTCAACTCACGCTGCTCTCAGGCGTGATCGCGGGTCTGCTCGCTTATCGAGACGGATTCTTTGACCTCAGGCTCTGGCTGGCAATGACACTCGGCATTTACTTCGCGCACTCGGCCGAGAATTTGGTCAACGACTATATCGACTTCACCCGCGGTATCGATGAGGACAATTATTATCGCGGGCAATACGGCATCCACCCGCTGGTACATAAATTCTGGACGAAGCAGGATTGGGCACGCTGGTTCGTCTCGGCGGCAGCCATCGCCGTCCTGTGCGGCGTTTTCGTTCTGTTATACACGGACTTTTCCCCACTCGTCATCGGTCTGTTCCTCTTCGGCGCGGCGATCCTTCCCACCTACGCGTGGCCTCTCAAATATCTCGGGCTCGGTGAAATTTTGATTTTCGTCAATTGGGGCATGGTGCTCATCCCCGGCATGTACAGCATCATGGCAGGCGGGATCCCCGACAATATCGGGATGCTCGCGCTGGCTGGCATGGCATTCGGCTTCGGCTTCGGCAGTTTCAACTGGGGCAAACACATCGACAAGATCGATGCAGACAAAAAGAAAGGCGTCGGTTCCCTGCCTGTGCGATTGGGCGAACCCGCCGCCCGCATGGTCAACATCGCGACGATTCTATTCTCCTACATCACCGTGCTCTATCTCGTGTTTGTCGCCGGATTTTACTCGCCGACCGTGTTGCTGGTGTTCCTAGCCGCAGGCCGCGGATGGGGCGTGATCAAGCTTCTCACCCAACCGCGCCCTAAGGAGGCGCCCCCCGGCTTCGATTTATGGCCCCGCTGGTTCTCCACACCGCAATTGCGGCATATCCGCCTGTTCGGGGCGTTATATATACTTGGAATCGTTTTGGACATTGTGTTGAAAATGAATTCGTAGGAGCGATGTTTCAATGCCTACAAAGGACGTGAGGACCATGCCCCTACACAAGGGAATTGTCATGAAAATCGCAATCACTGGCGGAACGGGATTTATCGGCAGGCATCTTGCAAATGACCTTATCGCGCGTGGGCATGCAGTTGTCGTCATTTCGCGTGGAAAATACACACGTAACACGCAACCCATCGAAGGCGCAACCTTTCTCTCCGTCGACATAAACGACACCGCAAAACTCACTGAAGCCTTCCGCGAGTGTGACGCCGTGGCTCATTGCGCGGGCACCAGCACCGAAACCGCCGAACAAACCTACCAGAGTTTGCACGTGGACGGCGCGCGATCTGCCGCCATCGCCGCGGAAAATGCGGGCGTGAAGAAATTCGTGTTGGTGAGTTATCTCAGCGTGCGGCCCAACGTCAACTCAGCGTATCACACCACCAAATGGCAGGGTGAGGAAATTATCCGCGCGTCAAAATTGAACTACACGATCCTCAAGGCGGGTCTTGTGTACGGGCGGGGCGATCATTTGATCAACAACCTGAGTAACTTGTTCAAACGGATGCCCATCTTTGCCACCGTCGGGATCCGCGAAAAAAACGTCCGCCTGCTTGCTGTGGAGGATTTGGTGGATGTGATCCGCCTTTGTTTATTGGACCACGCCCGCTTCACGCGCCAGACCGTGGCTGTCACCGGACCCGAGGAATTCCCCTTCTCTCAAGCCGCGCGGCGAATTGCCAAAGCGATGGGCAAGTCCATCATCGTGCTGCCGTTCCCGGTTTTATTCCAACGCCTTCTTGCCTGGTTCTCAGAGGGATTCATGCCCAAACCGCTGGTGACAAAATCACAGGTGCAGATGCTCGCAGATGGGATCAGCCAGCCCACGCCCGAGAGCATCCCCCTGCCGGAGGACATGCAGCCTAGGACTCAGTTTACCGAAGAGTATATCCGGAAGGGATTGCCGAAATAACAAATCAGGGCGACCCGTTGGGTCGCCCTGATTAATTTTTACAATTCAACAGGCAGTGACTTCAAACCTCTAAAAATCGGGTGTTCCTGCCATTCCAGTGTTTCTGTGGCAAGCGCTAGATCCGGGAAACGGCGCAGGATGGTTTCGAATGCGATCTCCGCTTCAAGTTTGACCAGTGGCGCACCAATGCAGTAATGGATGCCCAGCCCGAAACTGAGGTGGCGTCCTTCATTTCGCGAGATATCGAACATATCAGGTTTTTTGAATCGGTCGGGATCGCGGTTGGCGGATCCGATGATGGTGTTGATTAGATCGCCCTTGCGAATCAATTTGCCGTTGAGTTCCGCGTCGGCAACGGCGGAACGGTATGTGATCTGAACGGGATTATCGTAGCGAAGAGTCTCCTCGGTGGCCGAATCCAGCAGGGATGGATCGCCTTTCAGTTTTTGCATTTGCCCGGGGTTCTGCAGGAGGGCAAGCAATCCGTTGCCAAGTAAATGCGTCGTGGTCTCGTGCCCCGTGCTTAAGAGGATGTTGACATTGGCAACCAGTTCGTCCTGTGTCAGCGCGGAGGCGGCTGATCTTTCACGCATCAGATCTCCCGAAGAATGATCCGCTGCGGAAACCGGCAACGGATGAGGCGGAGCGAGAGGCTCGTCATCATCCGCCACCGCAAGCAGTGCGCTGAGCAGATCGTCGCGCGGCTGCTCGCGCCGATCCCGGCTCAAGGCAGTGACATAATCGGTCATCTCTGCAAGGCTTTGCGCGGCGCGCTCCAGGAGATGCGGTGATTTTTTCATCGTGCCAAGGATGGCAAATAAATCGTCGGACCACTCCTTGAATTTTGCCCGATCCTGCGGGGGCAAGCCCAGCAGTTCGGCGATGACCATCACAGGCAGAGGATATGCAAAATCACGGATGAAATCCATGCCGCCGTTGGCGTGTGCGGCGTCGAGCAATTCATCCACAAGCCGCTGAATGGTCGGTCGCAGTTGCTCGACGCGGCGCGGCGTGAACGCATTGTTCATCAACCCGCGAAGATGTGTATGATACGGCGGGTCGGCATAAAAAACTGTCTTTGAAAATGAATGATAGACGGGAGCGGCGGTCTTCTGATTTTCAACGGACAGACGGTCGAAACCGCGCAATAACCCCTGCGCGCGGGAGAACCGCTCGTCGAGGTAAAGCGATTCAATATCTGAGAAACGCGAAAGCACCCAGAACCCGAGTTCTTCATCCCAATGGACCGGATCCTGAGAGCGGAGCTGTTCGTAAAACGGATAGGGGTTGGCGCGGACATCCTCCCGCTGCAGGTGCGAAAGGCTGAGTGCGTCAAACGTGGTGGATTTCATCGTATTTTCCTGGTACGCGTGGGGAGATTATACTACCTGTTTGTGAAATTGGATACAAACGGGGTGAATTGAAACGATCGGCGGAATCTTCAGGAGCGTTCAACAGCACCGCGCATTGAATCCGGCACATCAACCACCGGGAGAGTGAAATAGAACGTGGAACCACTGCCCACTTCGCTCTCCACCCAGATGACGCCGCCGTGCACCTCCACGATCCGTTTTGCAATGGCAAGGCCGATGCCTGTACCCTCCGTTGTGGAATCTAGCTTGTTGAACAAGCCGAAGATCTGGCTGTGATATTCCCTTGCAATTCCAGAGCCATTATCTCGGACAAAGAGAACAGCCTGCCTGTCACGAAACCCATCCTGACCGATCTCGATTACGGGTTGCTGCTGAGCCCCCATGTATTTCGCCGCATTGTCCACGAGGTTTTGCAGCAGTTCCAGCATACGCTTTCGATCCCCGAACACGGTAGGCAGATTCCGCTGTATGTCGATTTTTATACCGCGTTCCTGCAGCCGCCCCTCCGTCAGTTCAATTGCCTCGCGTGCAAGATCGGCAAAAGAAAGAGGCTCGGGGTCGTTCATCAAACGCCCAATCCTTGAGAGTTCAAGCAGGTCCTGCAGGAGTTCCTGCATTCTGCGGGCAGCCTGGTAGATCCGCATCATATCCCGGTTCAACAGATCAAATTTTTGTTTTTCGATATCCTCCTCCAGATAACCTAGGACTCCCACTATGGTAACCAGCGGAGATTTGAGATCGTGCGAAACTGTATACACAAACCGCTCCAGTTCGGCATTCTTAGTTTCCAGTTCGTTGATCAGTTTCTCTCGCTCAGATCCCACCCATTTCGTCAATGTGACATCACGGATCATGGCGAGGACGGTATCTGACCCGACGGCGATAATGCGGGCTTCAAAAAATTTCTCCTCGCCGTTCTGCCAGAGAGGATATTCGAAGGCATTCACCTGCCCCGATTCGAGAGCACGCTGTATCGAAAATATCGCCTGATCAGCGATTGACGGGATGACTTCGGCAACGGTTCTGCCGATGTATTCCTCCGGCGGCACCAGCGGCTGGACAACCGCGGAGGGAATGTACTGCAGGATCCTGCCATCACGGTCCAGTTCAACGATCAGATCGGGCACGGCTTCGAGCAGAGCACGCATACGAGCCTCGCTCTGCAGGAGGGCATTCTCCGCCTGCTTCAATTGGGTGATGTCATAAAAGATGGAAAGTACGCCGGCAGTCTCCCCCACTTCAATTAGATCGTAATACGCGATGGTGATCCGCCTCTCCCCCTTCGTATTCACGAATTCATAGGCAGGGTTGTGAAGGGATTTTCGTTCCTTCAACCGCGCCACAAATTCACGGCGAGCCCCGGCATCCGTCCAAATCCCAAAATCGATGGTGGTACTTTTCTTCGCCATTGCGGGATCAAAACCGGTGAGACGCCAATATGCCTCGTTGGCGTCAATCACGCTTCCGTCTTCGAGCGATGAGATGATGATTGCCACCGGGTTGGTGTGGAAGATTTTCCTGAACTTCTCCTCCCCCTCGCGCAGCGATTGCTCCGCCTTGAGCCGGTGTGAAAAATCCTCATGCACTTTATCCATCGCCTGACGGATAACCCTGACCTGTAGAAAAACAACCACAACGAGAAAGCCGAATATGGCAGTGAAATCCCTCGCGGACTGGAACGGGGTGGGTGCATCCGGATGGATCACACCCTCCACTTCGGCAAGCGCAAGGATCCAGATCGTTATGACGGAGATCGCGGCAATGACCAACGAAACCCGCCAGTTCGTCAACAACGCTGCGATTAGCACAAGCAAAAGATAGACGACGATCCCCATATCCCGTGAGCCGCCCACATTCCAGGCGTGGTAGGTAAGCATCCCCCAGTAGGCAAACAACATCAGGTACACTGCCTGAGACACCCGACCCGCCTGGGCAAGGAGAAACACCGCAGGCTGTACAAGGAGAAATCCAATAAGCACGTTCGTTCGGGCGTCAAAAGACAGGCCACCCTCGAGCAAATCGAGCAGCAGCAGAACTGCAATGATGATCAGGATGGAGATTGAAATGGAACGAAGAAGACGGGAGTTTTCCGCCCGGCGATCCATGCCAAAGAGCGGTTTGAACACATTGCGAAGGGCATCCAGATTCACGCGATCAAATCCTCCGCGAGGAGTATAACATGCAGGTGATTATGGAAAACCGCGCTCGAAGGCAGAAACGATTCGATCCCACATGCTGTCAGCCTCTTCATCCAGTGTTTGAAATTCCGGGTTGGCTTCGAACCACCGCAGCGATCTTCGCGCCCCTTCCGCCCACTTCACTTCACACGTGAAATCGGGAACGAACCGCTTGATTTTGGAGTTATCAAACACCACACTGTTGGACTTGTCCCCGATCAACGTCCCTTGTTCATCGGGATCGTGCGCGACGATGAAATCGCTGGGGATGTGAACCACGTTCGGCTCCAGCCCGAGGGCTTGATACAACTCGAGGTAGATTTGATCCCAGCTGAGAACCTCGTCTGACGTTATTTGAAATGCTTCACCGATTGCCGAGCGATTCCCCAGCAACCCAACGAATCCTTTTGCAAAATCCGCGTTCCAGGTAAGCACCCACAAAGAGGTGCCATCCCCGGGAACGATGATTTTCCTGCCCTGCCTGATCCGGTTTACAACCGTCCACGGATGAAGCCAGCTTGACATGGCAAGCGGAATCTGGGTTGGACCGTAGGTATGAGACGGGCGGACAATGGTAACCGGAAAACGTTCATCCCGGAATGCATCCATTAACATGTTCTCGCAAACGATTTTGTTCCGGGAATATTCCCAGAAGGGATTCTCCAGCGGCGTCTCCTCGGTGATCAGGTAGTGTCTTGGCGGTTTCTGATACGCCGATGCGGAGGAGATAAACACAAATTGATCGGTCTTGTCCCCTATCAAACGCATATCGCGTTCGACATCGCCCGGAGTAAACGCGATCCAATCCACCACCGCGTCGAAGCGGTGACCAGCCAAAAGCGACGCAAGATGCGCTCCGTCGGCGTGGATGTCGCCTTTGAGCAGGGTTGCGCCTTCGGGCAGGGGGCATTTTTTCGAAGCCGAGCGGTTTAAAATAAAAAGTTCATGCCCGCGCGCGATCGCGAGCTCCGAACACGCTGAGCTGATTAACCCCGTGCCGCCGATGAAAAGCAGTTTCATCAACCCTCTCCCAATTCGGGGATTGGCTCAACGGGCATGCGGTTTGAGAGGAAGTTTTCCACCCAAAAGATAACGAGCGCCAGCCAGACCAATCCAAAACCAATTAATCGCGAGGCGTCGAACGATTCCCTGTAGACGAATACCCCGATTAAAAACTGGATTGTCGGCGCGAGGTATTGCAGGATGCCGATCATGGTCAACGGGATTTGTTTCGCGGCGGAGGCAAACATCAACAGCGGCACGGTGGTCACCAGTCCTGCTCCGATCATCAACACATCAGCAGTGATGCCTGAGTGTAAAAACGCGGCAGTATTATCGGCTTGCACCCAGCCCAGATACACGAGTGCTGGCAGAAACAAAATCCCCGTTTCGAGTGTGAGTCCGAATACCGAACCCAGCGGGGCGAGTTTCTTCGTAAGCCCATAGAAACCAAAGGTAAACGCCAGCAAAAGTGCGATCCACGGCAGGCGCCCATGGACAAACGTGAGGTGCGCCACGCCGATCGCTGCGAGCGCGACGGGAATCCATTGCGCCACGCGCAGCCGCTCGCGCAGGAAGATCACTCCCATCAGAACACTCAACAATGGGTTGATGAAATACCCGAGGCTGGTTTCAACGATGAAACCCGCATTGACCGCCCACACGTACGTCAGCCAGTTGACGCCGATCAGGATGGCAGCGAACAGATAGACCCGGAACGTTTGCGCGTTGAATTGGGAGCGAAAGTCATTCCATTGCCGCGTCACCAGAATGACCGCGAGCAACAACAGGAAAGACCAGACGATGCGATGCCCCAACAATTGCAGGGCAGGCACATCTTGCAGCCACTTCCAATAGATCGGAAAGAATCCCCATAGCACATACGCGGCGATGCCGCTCAACATTCCCTTTCTCATTTGTCTCCTCGGAAACGATCAAAAGGTCTCAATCGCCTGACGCCCGGCATATCCCGCATCCACTTCATGCCAGTAGGCGATATCCTCTTCCCCATATTTCCAGCAAAGGCACACTTCCCGCTCATCCTTCAAAGCAGGGAAATCAAGCAAGCCGATGTTGACGTCTTTGATCTGAGCCCCTGTATCCTGAATTTTGTGGATCAATGTATCGAATTTTTCAAAGTCGTGTACCAGACTGCTCAATAAGGGATTGCCGCCATTGCCAGCAGACTTTTCGATGGCAGACCAGGTTTCAGGCTGGCTTTCCAACACCCGTTGGCGGATCCGCATCACTTCATCCATCAATGAGCGGATGGTATTCAAGGCTTCGTTGGCTTCTGTGAGAGTGAAAAATTTGGGCATGACGGCAGTATACCACCCGGATGGACAGACAACCTGAAACTCTCACGTATGGCACGGGTCACGGGGATCCATCCTGTTCGCGCTTGCGCCGGGATTTGTCAGCGCCTATCATCCACTCCTCTCAAGGAGCGATCTACAGGAAACCTGGCAAAAGCTTGAAGCGTATGCAGCCTGCTAATCGCAGGATTCCTCCCATACAAAATGATGTCCGCAATACTCAATTGCGGGCATCATTTTTATTATGCACCAACGACTGCCGTGTAGCCTTTTTTCCTGACTGCGGCAAGAATTTGTTCCAGGGTAACCCTGGTCTCGTCAAATTCCACGGTCATCTGTTGTTTGTGATAGCTGGCGTTGATCTCCTGAATGCCGTCGAGTTCATCCTCGATGCTTTCGAGTTTCATCGAGCAGTTGGAGCAGTGCATGTCGGGGACGGAGATGGTTTTTTTGACCATTGATGATTTCCTTTGGATCTCGCATTCAACAGAATTTACCGCCGGGAACAGCGGCGGCGGCAATCTTATTCAAAGATTATCATCCCCGTGTACATGCCCATCGAGCAGGTGAAGAACATGCGCGTACCGGACGGCTGGGCGGGGATATCCACTTGTACAGTTCCGGTATCGGGGAGCAGTTGGTAGTAACCCAACGCGGGGATCACAAAATCGCGGGCACAGGAGTAGGTTTTATCAGTGACGAGATTCAATTTGACGGGAGTATTGGCATCAGCGCGCAGGGTCTGTGGGAAGTAGCCTTCGTTTTGCACGAAGAGCACGATCGAACCGTCAGACTCGGTTGAGGAGGATGAAACCTGAGCGGACGTAATGCTATCGGACGGGAGCAAACTCCGGCTTAAGTTTTGAAACGAGAGTGGCGAGCCCATCAGGTTTAGACCGCCATCCAAAGTTATTATTCCCAAAATCAAAACAGCGACCGCCACAAAGCGCATGAAGAATTTTTCGGTCCGCGCGCCCAGTTCGGTTGTCAGATAGGCAACCATGAAAAAGACGGGACTTGTGCCGAGCGTGAATGCGAACATGAGCGCCGCTCCTATGAGTATGTTCCCTGTGCCAAGCGCAGTAGCCATGATGGTTTGGGTAACGCCGCATGGAATCAATACCGTGAGTGCGCCGAGAAAAAGAGGCGTGGCGGTGTCGGTCCCTTTAGCGGTTTTACGAATATAACGCGTAACGAATTTGGGCGGCTCAATGGAGAAATACCGAAAGATGGGATGCACATTGAACATGCGCAGGGCGTTACCAATCATGAAGACGCCAATGGCGATCAAGAGGAAGGCGC
>DATKAU010000060.1:0-3204 GCA_035514655.1 Anaerolineales bacterium | reverse complement strand
TGATCAATCTCGTCTCTGCGATCGATGGGAACAAAGTAGGATTGATCTTCGTCGAACAAAGCGATAATCATGTAAAGGTCTCATGGCGCGCGCTCGAACCGGGTGTGGACGTCTCGAAGGTGGCGCAACATTTCAATGGCGGCGGTCACGCAGCTGCAGCAGGGGCAGATATCCCCGGGGCATTGAATGAGGTAAAATCAATGGTGCTCAAGAGGACTAAAGAGTTGTTGGGAAATTAATTTAAAATTTACACACATGTGTCATAATTGACACTATAATTTCTGATGGAGGAATAAGGTGAATAGTCAGGATATGAAGAACGCCATCTCCGGCGTGTTGGTGGTGGACAAACCCGTGGGCATGACATCCCACGATGTGGTACAGGCAATTCGAAACGGTACAGGTTTACGCAGAGCGGGACACACAGGGACGCTCGATCCGCGTGCGTCGGGCGTGCTGGTGATTTTGGTCGGTCCCGCAGTCCGCCTGAGCGAATATGTATCTGCGTCGGATAAACGCTATCAAGCCATTATACGGCTCGGCGGACGGACGGACACCTTCGACGCCGATGGCAAAATGACACAAGCGAACCAGCCTGTGAATGTGACAGAGCCGCAATTTGAAGAGGTATTGAAGACCTTCGTAGGCGAGATAGAACAGACCCCGCCACCTTATTCCGCGGTCAAGGTGCAGGGACGCAAAGCCTATGAAATGGCGCGACAAGGTGAGGAAGTGGAATTGGCGCCGCGCAAGATTACCGTGCATCATCTTGAAGTGCTCGAATGGGCGCCACCCGAAGTGGTGATCGATGTGCATTGTTCGTCGGGCACATACGTGCGTTCGCTGGCGAACGACCTTGGTGAAAAACTGGGTTGTGGCGCATATCTGGTAGGGTTGCGCCGCACCAAAAGCGGACGCTTCTCGCTGCGCGATGCCACACCGCTGCGTAAGTTGCAGGAAGCCTTCCATGCCGGGAATTGGTACACGTATTTGATCCCCGCCGCGGAGGCGTTAGGCGACTGGCCGGCCGTGGAACTTAGCCCCGATGAAGTGGAAGGCGTGCGTCATGGTCACCGTGCCAAGGCAGCCGCGGATGCCGTTGTCGGGAGCCGCGTACGCGGCGTCAGCACGCAGGGCGAACTGGTTGCACTCATGGAATGTGTGGTCGGCGAGGACGGCTCACCTGCGTGGCAGCCGAAGAAAGTGTTTTTCACCAGCGAATGATCCGGAAGTTGCCTCCGATCGCCGGATGAAAATGTTATCATTCCAGCAATTTACAATTGCTGGAATGATTTTTATATGGAACATCATCGCTCACTCGACACAATAAATTTGGAATCATCATGGCTCGCCGTCGGCGTTTTCGACGGAGTCCATCGCGGCCATCAGGAGATCATCAAACGGTTGACCACTGGCGCGCACGAGAACAATATGTCCGCCGTGGTATTGACGTTCGACCCGCACCCTGCAAAGTTATTCGGCCGCGGCGAGATCAGGTTGTTGACCCTGCCTGATGAGCGTGCT
Source organism: Anaerolineales bacterium (assembly GCA_035514655.1). Classification (GTDB taxonomy): domain Bacteria; phylum Chloroflexota; class Anaerolineae; order Anaerolineales; family Villigracilaceae; genus Defluviilinea. Next base: position 1,680 of record DATKAU010000060.1, on the reverse strand, counting down.
GGTCTGCTTGGCGGCATGGGTGTGGATGTGGTCGTCACTATTCCTTTCGACAGGAGCGTGGCAGATACATCCGCCTTCGACTTCATGAAATTACTTAAAGAGCGGCTCGGGTTGAGTCACCTGGTGCTCGGGTATGACTCCGCACTGGGAAAGAACCGTGAGGGTAATGCCGCCCGCCTGGCGGAGATCGGATCGGAACTAGGGTACACCGTCGAAACGGTGCCAGCCTTGAGCGATGAGAGCGGCGTGATCTCCTCCACCGAGATTCGCAAACTGATCTCGACGGGCAACGTCCGCGACGCCGCGCGCTTGATGGGGCATCCGTATCAACTTCGGGGTACTGTCATTCGCGGCGATCAGCGCGGGCGCACGATTGGCTTCCCGACCGCAAACCTGCGCTACGCGGAGGACAAGTTGATCCCTGCAGGTGGAATATACACCTGTTGGGCGCATGTACATGGGGAAAAATTCGGCGCAGCAGTTAACATCGGCACCAACCCGACCTTCACGCCAGAGAAACAGACTCTGAGTGTGGAGGCATACCTGCTCGATTTCGATGCTGAAATTTACGGTGAAGAGATTCAACTCGAATTTGTGCTTCGCCTGCGCGACGAAATGAAATACGATTCGGTGGAGGCGCTGATACTGCAGATCAAAGATGATGTTAGTAAGACGCGCAAGGTTCTCGATGAATGGCGGTCTTAACCGCCATTCTCTTTTATAATCCATGTGATGAATTCAAGGAGTGACTCTCATGCCCGAACGTGAAATCTACCTGCTCTCACCGCGCGCGCTCAGCCCTGAAACGATTGCGGTTGCCTTTGCAAAGACATCGCGCTCGCCAGATTCATTTCGCGCCATCGCCGCGGAACTCAGCGACGAAAAAACCGCGCAGTTTCACGAAAAGTGGGTGGTGGGGTACGGTCACGCGTCGGTGGCGGAGCATGCGGTTCTGCACATCGCCTTCGAGAACATCTCGCGCATCGCCATCGAGAGCATCGAGTCGAACCGGCTCGCTTCGTACACTGAAAAATCCACACGCTATCAAAAATGGGGACCGGACGATTTTACGATCCCGCCTGAACTTGAGCGACACCCCCTCGGCGCGGAATTCGTGGACACGGTCCGCCTCCTTTTCAAAGCCTATGCTGATTCGCTCGACCCGGTGCGGACTCTCATCCTCGACCGCTTCCCGCGCCGCGAGAACGAAAAGGACGAAGCCTGGGATCGACGCATCCGCTCGAAGTACGTGGATGTGTGCCGCTTCCTGCTCCCTGCCGCGGCGCTGGCGAATGTGGGCATGACCGCAAACGCGCGTGTGATTGAGAACACCATTCGCAAGATGCTTTCGCACGAACTTGCCGAGGTGCGCGAGATCGGCGCGCAGGTGAAGGATGTTTCCAAAGCCGAAACTCCCACGCTCGTGAAGTATGCGGATGTGGTTCCGTACCTGGCGGATACAATCAGGGAATTTAGTCACAGAGACTCAGAGATACAGAGAAAAGAAAAATCTCAGCGCCTCCGCGACTCTGCGGCAGGTGAGTGGTGTAGTTTGATTAATTATGACAAAGACGGCGAAAACAAGGTCCTTGCCGCGGCATTGTACCGCTTCGGCGAGATGGCTTATGCAGGCGCGCTCGCTTATGTTGAATCGTTGAATGAAGAAGCCAAGTCCAACTT
>DATKAU010000059.1:0-4475 GCA_035514655.1 Anaerolineales bacterium | reverse complement strand
TCCCAGATGCTTTTCATGGAGGCTTTTTCGGGATCCGATTGGAGGAACCTGGAGAATCGTCCTACCGCCTGAAACGGGAAGACGAGTATTTTGTATACGAGCACGAACGGGAATGTGATCACCCGCCAGACGGCTTTGATTGCCCTAGTCATTCTTATCCGGTGGAATTTCAGGATCGTTTGCGGAGGCTTGCCCAGCAGAATCGACGGAAGGCGGCTGGATGGAGTTCTGAGGCTCGTCGCTCAGAGACTGGCCCGGGCGGCGCGGCGCGGCGGGAGGTTTTGCCCGCGGGTCCATGGCGCGGCGCAAATCCTGCTGGGAATCCCACATTTCCAGGTTCGCCTCCCGCATCCACTTGTTGGGAAGGGTCCGCAGTTCGCGGGAGGTGTCGCGGACTAGTTTCCAGCCTTCTGAATCCTTGAGCTGGTTCAGCCAGCGGCCTACCGTTTTGCCGGTTTTCTGCATATCCTTCGGACCCAGCACGATGATGACGATGAGAAGGATGAAGATTAATTCAGGTGCGCCGATTCCGAGGATTTCCATTTATGCCTTTAACAGAATCTGTTGAATCTCGTGCTGGTGATCGGCGAGCGAACCAAGAACACCGTTTACAAAACGCGGCGCGGAATCCGATCCGTAGAGTTTTGCGAGTTCCACGGCTTCGTTGATCGCCACCTTCATCGGTGTCTCCTTCGAAACAGCGAGTTCCCATAGTGCCATGCGCAGGATGTTGCGGTCGATGGCTGCGATCTGATCGAGGGGCCATTCGGGCGCGTATTTCGAGATGAGTTGATCGAGGCTGGAGGTTAGCGGCAAAACGCCGAAGATTATTTTGCGGGCGAAATCGGAGAGTTCGTCGGAAAGCGGCGATTCCTCCAGCCGTGCCTGGAGCGCTTCGGCGGGAGGATGGTTTGCCATATCCACTTCGTAAAGTACTTGCAGGGCAAAACAGCGAGCCCTGGTGCGGGGTTTCATTCCGGTTGAGCCTCTTGATCCTCGTAATCGATATCTTCAACATGGATTTCAATCGAGCCAACTTCCATGCCGACCATTTCATGCAACGCGCGAGTCACTTGCTCCTGCACATTGCGGCTAACGTCACGCAGGTTGTAATCCTTTTTCACAATCAGATACAGGTTCGCAACGACCAGGTTGTCTTCCACTTCGATCCGTACCCCGTCGTGGACTCCGCGCTTGAACAGGCGGTTCACTCCCCCCGTGATGTGTGCCATGCGGCTGACACCGGGCACGCTCAATGCCGAAAGGCGCGCAATGGTAACGAGCACGTCGGGGGAGATGGTAGATTTATCGAGAGGGTTTGTGTCGGTCAATTTGTTGTCTCCTGTCATTGTGAGACCTCGCCGGGGTCGAGGCAATCTCCACGACAGTAACGGAGATTGCTAAAGGCGGAAGAACACCGCCCTCGCAATGACGATACATGCTTACATCATCGCCATGCCGCCGTCCACGCCCAGCACCTGGCCGGTGATGAACGCGGCTTGATCGGAGGCGAGGAAGGACACAGCGTACGCGACCTCCTCCGGTTTGCCTTTTCGCGCCAGCGGAACAATTTTGATGGCGGCTTCGAGGGTCTCGGCGTTCATCAGGTCGAGGATTTCGGTATCGATGAAGCCGGGCGCGATCGCGTTAACGGTGATATTCCGCGCGGCGACTTCCCGCGCCAGTGATTTCGTGAAGGCGATCTGTCCGCCTTTCGAGGCGGAGTAATTCGTCTGCCCGGGGTTGCCCATCTGCCCGGCGACGGACGCCATGTTGATAATCCGCCCCGTGCGCTTCCGTATCATGTGTTTGACCGCGGCTTTCGAGCAGTTGAATGTTGACTTTAAATTTGTCGTGATCACCGAATCCCAGTCGGATTCAGACATCATCATGATCAACGTGTCTTTGGTAATGCCTGCATTGTTGACGAGGATACTCAGGTCGCCGAATGTTTCGATGGCGAATTTGATCAACGCTTCGGCTTGTTTGAAGTCGGACACGTCTGCTTGAAATGCTGTGGCCTTTCCGCCGGCGCTTTGGACCACTTTTACCACTTCGTCCGCAGCTTCGGAGGATTTGTTGTAATTGACTACCACTGCCGCACCGCGCGACGCGAGTTCCAGCGCCACTGCACGCCCGATCCCGCGCGAGCCTCCGGTGACCACCGCAACTTTGTTTTCAAGCGACAACGAATCAGCCATGTACGATGCTCCTCGATGAAATTATACATCATCGGTAGGGGCACGGCGGAACGGTTAATTTACAGATCGTCCTTCAAGTTGCCGTGCCCCTACACAACAATTATTTTGGGCGTAATCCCAATCCCAATGCCACGCCGCCTCCGAGGGCAATCACTGCCGCGAGCAAAAACGCGTCCTGCCAGAAGCGGATCGGGAATAACCGGATCAAGGTATCAGAATACAAAAACAGCCACGAGTCGCCTTCGAAGAACAGGCTGTGGAATCCGGCGAAGAAATTCCAGAACACGTTCGGATTGATCACAATCCCGATCACGACGACCAACCCAATGACTACTGCCAGCCCCACCATCAGCCATCCGCCCCGCATCACGCCCTGACGATATACCTGCTCCCACTCTCCAAAACGTGACCAAATCCCAAGCGCGAGCAAGAGCACGAGCGAAGCAAACCAGACGTTGAGCGCACCCTTCGTCACGCGCTTGACATCGTCCATGTGACTCAACTCGCGTTCGTTGTATAGCGGAGATCCATCTTCGAATTTCAGATCACCGAGATAAGAAATATCTGCATTGTTGACAAGATACCCAAGCGCATACGGTGCCCACTTCAAACGGTCTTCTTTCGTGAAGCCGTATTGATCTGCTGGGAAGTAGGGCATGTTGTATTCGATTTGCAGGAAGGCGGTGGTGAGTAATAGGCGCAGTCCCAGCCCGATCAGGGCGAGGGGGATCAGGATGGTGACGATAAGAGAGAGGATTGTAAATTTGTTCATTCCAGATATTCCGTCCCGCCTTCAAGGATAAACCGGATCACCATATCGTTGACGATCCATTCAATTGGTGCGTGGTCGTCGGTGAATACGGTAGTGGTCTCGTATTCCGTTTTGAGCTGGGTATATGTCACTGACATGGTGGAAATCAACAGTGGGTGAACACTCGTGACTTGTGAAAGCGCCAACAGATTCGCTGCAAAGTTTTCAGGGATGGTTTCCTGTTTCGTGGCGAAGATCATCGTGTTGAGCGAGCCGGGGATATCCACGGTGTAAATGGAAGGAAAGACCGTCGCCATCGTGGTAGCGAGTCCATTGATCAAGCGGCGGTCGCCGGGGACGCTGGCGGAGTTGATGGTCAGCACTCCATCCTCGGTGAGGTGAGAAGCGCAGATCTCGAAGAACTCGCGCGTCGTCATGTGCGGAGGGATGTACGGCGGGCGGTACGCGTCCACGGCGATGATGTCATATTTGTGCCCGCTTCGTTCAAGGTTCAGCCGTCCGTCACCGATGACGATATTCAGGTTGGGCATGTTCATATCAAAATATATTTGCCCCACTTCGACGATCTTCGGGTCGAGTTCATAGCCATCGATAGGAATATTCCCATACACGGCGGTCATCTGTCGGGCGGTCGTCCCTGCCGCAAGACCAACAATTGCCATCCGCTGAATATCCGACGGCTTGCGGTTGGCGTAAAAATACGGACTGACAAGGAATTGATCCCAAGGTCCGTTGTATTGCAGGGTTTCGGGGTGATAAATTGAGTGGACGCCCTGCCCTTCGTTGAGACGCAGGATTGTGAAGCCGTTTTGGTTTAATACTTCAATGTAGTTGTAGGCGGATTCGGTTTCGTAAACTTGAGAAGCATTCGTTTTCAGAGATTGATTCGCTGTGAGGAGCGCCAATGCGATCAGCACAAAGGGCATCCATCCATATTTGAGCATTGCACCTTTGCTTGCAAAGCGTGCCAGACCGACCAACGCGACGATCAGCAATATCATGCTGAACAACAAAAATGTATTCTTTGTTCCGATGGCGGGGATGGTGACAAGCGTTGGAAGAAATGTGCCGATGAAGGAGCCAAGGGTCGAGATGGCGTAGATCTGCCCGGAAATCTGACCGGCACGGGATGTATCGTCCACGGTCAGGCGGATCGCGTAGGGCGAGATTGTCCCGAGCAATGTGATGGGAACGATGAACAAAATCAGCACTGCGACAAACGAGGCGCCCAGGATGCCAACCTGCAATGTATCGAAGGCGGTCGCCGCGGCGCGCAAGACAGGGCTGGCGATGTAGGGGACGAGTCCCAGTGTGAACGCGCCCCATGCAAGGATGCGGTACATCGCGCCGGGAGTCGGGTTGGCGTCTGCCCATTTGCCGCCGAGGAAATAGCCGAAGGTTAGGTAGATCAGGATTAAGCCGATGATGCTCGCCCAGACGATATTGCTGGTGCCGAAGACGTTGCCGATCAGTCGTCCCGCCGCGAGTTCGGATGCAAGAGT
>DATKAU010000058.1:0-5009 GCA_035514655.1 Anaerolineales bacterium | reverse complement strand
TATTGTGCGCGTTGAAAAAGAACGAGAGTTGACCGGCGAAATTATCAATGTCCATGCCAGCTGCAAGAGCCGCCTCCACGTATGCAATCCCGTTCGCCAGTGTGAATGCCACCTCCTGTACAGCGGTCGAGCCCGCTTCACGGATGTGATAACCCGAGATCGAGATCGTGTTCCAGTTTGGCACTTCCTTTTTGCAGAACGAAAAGATGTCCGTGATCAGCCGCATCGACGGCGTTGGCGGGAAGATGTAGGTGCCGCGCGCCACATACTCCTTGAGGATGTCGTTTTGGATCGTGCCGCGCAATTTGCCCACGTCCGCGCCTTGCTTTTTTGCCACGGCGATATACATCGCCAGTAACACACCCGCGGGCGCGTTGATAGTCATCGACGTAGAGACCTTATCGAGCGGAATATCCTTGAACAACATTTCCATGTCATGCACGGAAGAAATCGAAACACCCACCTTCCCCACTTCGCCGTGAGCAATGGGATCGTCCGCATCGTAGCCGATCTGCGTGGGCAGATCGAACGCGACGCTCAACCCGGTCTGTCCGTTTGCCAGCAGGTAACGATAGCGCCTGTTTGTATCTTCCGCGGTGGCAAACCCCGCGTACTGGCGCATGGTCCAGAAGCGCGACCGGTACATCGTCGGCTGAACGCCGCGCGTGTAGGGAAATTCGCCGGGGAAGCCGAGTCTTTCTAAATAAGATTCATCCGGAGGGGCGAGGTCCTCTCGCCCAGGCATCGCCAGGCGGGAATCTCAATCCCGGCGGTTGTTTCGAAACGCTCCCTCCGCTCCCTGGATTTCTCCAGTGATTTTTTCAGCGTGGATTCTTTCCATTTGTTGTATTGATCGGTGAGGGTCATGGGTGATTCCTTTTGCCACAGTCCCGCAGGGGGATGATACGACGCAGCGTCACAGAGAATTATTTTTCTCCGCGTCTCTGCGGCAGATGCTTCCCCAAGTATAAATCCAAGTGAAAATTAGATGTAGTACACTTAAGTGATGGAAGTTTGTTACTTAATCGCCTTTCCTGATTCGAACGAGGGAAATGATCCCGCTCCCGAACAATTCAAGGGACTGAACAAGGACGCACCATATTTTCAACCGGTGGATATTGATCTCGTCACGCTTGGTGATGAGACGATCGTGATTGAGGGCTTTGCCGTCGATATCACGCGCCACCGCTACGACGGGCGCGTGCAGATGATCGAATGCCGCTTCGAAATCAGCAACCCGTTCGCAGCGTCGGTCCTGCTGGTCCGCACGAAAATTCAAGGCGTCCTGCAATCGCGCTACATCCCCGAGGAGCACCGCATGAGCGGCTTGTTCGAGGAATATTCGATTTTGCTGGTGCAGGCAGCGCGGCCCACGCCCGATAAGTGGATCGAAAAAAATTCGCTCGCCCTCGCCAACTTCATCCGTTCGCAGCGCGACGTGTTCGACCGGCAGGAAATGAACGAGATCCTCACATCACGCACGCGCTACTCCGCCGGGGAACTCACGCTGATCGACTGGGAGGGTGCGGTGATCATCGCGCCGAAAGCCGACTTCCGTTCCGACATCGCCCTGCTCAAGATCGGCAATTACCAGTTATTGCGCTACCGCGTGCTCGATCAAACCATCGAAGGGCTGCTCGATAAAATCAACGAAACATTCTTTCAGAACAAACGCCGCCCCCGCCCCACGCGGGGCATGATCCGCAAAATCGCGGAACACCGGCTGGAGGTGATGCTCGATTTCGAGCGCGCCGAGCAAAGCCTGCTCCTGATTGGCGACTGGTACACGGCGAAATTATACGAATCGATCCACAATGAGTTTTATCTCAAAGACTGGAAGGAGAGCGTGCGCGCCAAACTTGACAACCTCGAAAATATCGTCACCACAATTCAGAACTACTTCGTCCTCTCGTTCGAAAACCTCATGGATCGACTGCAATTGCTCGGCTGGGTGCTGTTGCTGATCGGTTATCTTTATCTTTATTTCCTCGACGCAGGATGGCTCCAATTCCCATGACTCTTCACCGCAACCGGAGGATGATCGCCGCGATCGTTGCGCTTCTTTTCCCAGCCCTCGCCTGCCGCGCCGCCACGCGCCTGATCATTCCTGACACGCCCACCCCCATCCCATCGCCGACCGCCACGTTCACACCCACCCTCACGCCCTTCCCTCCCGCCACGTTCACGCCGACGAGCCTCCCCGAGGCGAGCTGCCCCGTTCTCACGACAAACATCCTCACCACCGCCCTCGAATTCGAATTCGAATCGAATGAGGATGTCGATGACGAGGAGTACCTCGTCACGTACATCGTCAACGGCGACGCGATCAGCAGTCCATTTTATGAGCCGGTGCCGGAAGACCTGCGCGACGAACAGGATGACCGCGCCCGGCACGACGAGATCTGGAACTACTTCGCACGTCTGATCCCACTCGAGGAACGCGATTTTCTCACCGCCTTCGCCATCATTACCGACGGGAGCGGCAGCATCCTCGGCGCGGTGGGCCAATCCTCCGACGACCCCGGGGAATGGATCCTCGAAGTGGACATCGTCGATTCAGCCGATCACTTCGTGCTCACCTTCACGCTCCTGCACGAGTTCGCGCATTTGCTGACGCTGAATTCCTCGCAGGTGCCGCCGAGCACTCTCATCTTCGACAACCCGAACAGTGAGAGCGTATATCAATCGGAACTTGCCGCGTGCCCTTATTACTTCCCCGGCGAGGGCTGCAGCAACCCCGACTCATACGTCAACCGCTTCTTCGATCGGTTCTGGCCCCATCTATTTGCCGAATGGCAGGAGATCGATTCGGAAACCGACGAGGATATATATTACGACCTGCTCGACGATTTCTACGACACCTATCAGGATCAATTCCTCACCGACTATTCCGCCACCAGCCCCGCTGAGGATATCGCCGAATCCTTTGCCTTCTTCATCCTTTCGCCCAAACCCGAGTTAACTTCGATCGCCAACGAAAAAATCCTGTTCTTTTATGAACACCCCGAACTTGTGGAACTGCGCCGCAGGATATTGAACCAGTTGTGCGTGGAGTTCCCGCAATAATTCAGCTTCAGAGTCCACACCGTCCGTTCCGCGAACAACGGCGTCACGTCGGTGCAAGACGGCAGAGAAATTAAAGAATTTTCCCAGAATCTTGGTGCGCGCTGTACCTTGGAAAGTCTATACGAGCGCAATCCGTGGCTAACTCTACCGCCATACAATCCGGTTAACCCCACCATAAGGGGAAACCCGCAGCACTAAAAAGCAGTATAATCCCGACCAATGGAATCCCTGCAAACACCCCAAACCAGTCAGGGGAACACGGCAAGCGGCGAATCGAATCAAAACACCGATTGGAAGCGTGCCGCCCTCGACATCCTCGAAACCCTGATCCTTGCGGTCGTCCTGTATTTTGGCATCAACGCCGTATCAGCCCGGGTGCGCGTTGACGGCTTCAGCATGAACCCCTCGCTCGCGAACGGCGAATATATCCTGGTCAACAAACTGGCATACCGTCTCGGCGAACCGGCGCGCGGCGACATCGTTGTTTTCAGCTTCCCACTCGACCCTGAGCAGGACCTGATCAAACGCGTGATCGGCCTCCCCGGTGAAACCGTGTCCATCCAGAACGGACAGGTCTCTGTAAACGGTGATCTGCTGGAGGAACCCTACATTGCCGCATCCCCGCTCTACAACGGCACATGGGTGGTGACAGACGGGCAACTCTTCGTACTCGGCGATAACCGCAACGAATCAAAAGACTCACACGAATGGGGTCTGCTCCCCATGGAAAACATCATCGGCAGAGCCGTGTTGATTTACTGGCCCCCTCCCAAATGGGAAATGATCGATCACGTCGAACCCGCATCTGCCGCGCAGTAACCGGAGCCTTCGAATGTATGAATCACCCACACCCCGCCTGCCTGAACCCGATCAAACCCCGTGCAGTGAATGCGCCGCCGGGGTCATGCATCTCCGCCACATCACCTACTTCACCTGGCTGAGCGGGGAATTGATCACCGTCCCGCACTTCCCTGCCTGGATCTGCGATGTGTGCGGCAGGCGTGAATACGATGAGCGCGCCATCGCCTGGCTGACCATGCTCCTGAGCCCCGACGCGGGCAAACCCACCCGCCGCGCCAAACGGACATCGAAAGTGCGCCCCGTCAAACGAACACATCCGCGCCCCCCGCTCGACTAATCCCACTGATAGGCACGCATCATGGAATCATCGCCCCGCACCTACCGTTTTCTCCCTGCCGATATGTATACCGCCGGCTACCGCATCGTCGGCAAGATGATGGTCGCCAGCGGCGGTTTGATGGGGATCGTGAACGATATTACCAAATCGCACCTCGAAATCCATGATGCCCGCCTTGCCCGCATCCACATGCCGACCAAGCTGGTGGATCATTTCGAGGTGATACGGCTTGTCAAATCGCACGTATTTGCCATGTGCGCGGCTCGACGCGAGGATCTTGGTCCCACATCCATGATCCGCGGCGCGTATTCGAACGTTGCCCCTCTGGGCGCGCGTATGACCACGAACGTGTATGAGATCGAGGGCAAAATCGAAGTAGCAGGGCGCTTCGACTTCTCAGCTCTGATCTCGGACACAACCCGCAATTTCATGCCCGTCTTCGAAGCAACCCTGAGCGCGATCCTCATCCCCAACCTGCGCGTGGAGAGTCCCGCCGTCCTCTTCAACCGTGAACACGTCGATATGGTCGCGCTCCTCAACCAGCGGGCAAAAGACGAAAAATAAAACTGCTTGACCAACAGATAATGGGATGATAAAATCCGCCCGCTTTGATGTGGACGGCTTCGCGCCGCACATCACATCGATGATACGAATCATCGATGCATTATGCCCCCATCGTCTAGTGGACTAGGACGCAGCCCTTTCAAGGCTACGACCGGGGTTCGAATCCCCGTGGGGGCACACAAAGAAATGATCCCGCCAATCACGCGGGATTTATTTGTTAATCATAAAGAGCCGGCCCGTA
>DATKAU010000057.1:0-4701 GCA_035514655.1 Anaerolineales bacterium | reverse complement strand
AGCAGCCAGAACGCTTCCGCCAGGAGCAGAGTATCCGGGACCTCGGCCGCGACCCGGTCCACGACATCGCGCCAGAACTCGTTCGGGATGGCGGCGTCGAACTCGGCGCGTGTCATGCCATGCTCCGAGCGGGACGGGATCGCGCCGCCCGAACCTGGTTCCGGGAACCACAAACGCTGGATATGCTTCTTGGCCAGGGTCATCGCCGCGTCGAAGCGGATGACCGGGAAGTTGCGCGCCACATGCAGGATTGTTTGAATGACAGCTTCGCGCACCTCCGCTTTGGCGTAGTCGAGTTGCGCGGTGTCGTTCCATGGGAAGGAGGTGCCGTCGTTGCCGTGATAGATATAACGCGTCTCCCCGGATGCGCGATCATAGCGTTTGAAAACGACGGAGGCATCCGAGTGGTCGTAATAGTGATCTTCGAGGACGATTCCGGCGCGCGAATCCTCCGAGAGGTCTTCCGAGTTGAATGAATACGATGGGTACGGCGGGTATGGCAATGACAGGAACCAATCGGGATGTTCGATCACCCATTGCGAGTCGATGCCCATGTGGTTCGGAACCATATCGGCGGACAGGCGAACGCCGCGCTGCCAGGCGCGCATCCGCAAATTCTCCAAAGCTGCCCAGCCACCCAGATCTTCGGCAATATCATATGAGTAAAGCGAATACGCCGAAGCGACCGCATCCGCATCCCCCATGCGCTGTTTGATATTCTGACTGGCGCGCGATCGCTCCCATAAGCCGATTAGCCACAAACCCGTGAAACCGCGATCTCGCAAAAGATCCAATTCCTCGTCGGGAATCTGGTCGAGGGTCTTGATCCATCGCCCATATTTGCGGGAGAGTTGCTCGAGCCAGACGTAGGAATTTTTTGCGATCAAGATCAGCCGCGGCATCCAGTCCTTGTCAGGGCTGTACCGTTCATATTCCGCATACTCCCCGCCGCCATATGTCGCTACGGGAATATCGGCCTTGAAATCGCCGTGTGCGAGATTCCTGCGAATGACCTCCTCACGCAGGAAGTCTATGCCGCGCAGGAGGCGCGTCACGAACGATTCGCCGAGCAGGGATCCCCATTTTTCGATGATGAATTGCAACTGCCCCTCCAGCGAGTCCGGGGAGGCTTCGGCAGGCGCGCGCAGGAGCACAAACAACGATTCGGTCGAACCCTGAATTTTCACGTTGTCTTTTGCCACCTGCGCAAAAAAAGAATCGAGCGCAGCGATCAGGTTCTTATAGGCGGTAGGTTCGAGCGGCTCATCGTCCACCAGCTCCAGCAGCGGGGATATCGCCGGGTTCGCGTTGTGGGTGTAGATGTAGATCAATTCCTCGATGGTCCTGATGCGCCCGCCGGAAAGCCTCTGTAGATACTCTTCGACTTTCACCTCCCCACGATAGACCAGATCAGGCGGAAATTCCGAAATGAATCGCTGCTGTGTCGCGGCGATGGAATCCGCGCCGACCTGTTCGCTCACCGAGGTCACTGCCGTGTTCATCACCGGGGGTGGGACGAACCGCCTAACGAGCACGCGGAGCGCCTCGTCGATCAAGGACAACGCGTAAAGATCAGAGGCAGACGCGGGCTGGGAACGACCCGCCGAGAGCTGCGCCGCGAATCTCCGGGCGGAGGCGTATCCGTCGAGGATCACACGCCCATCTGCGCGGAAGAAGTCCGGGGAAAATTGATGAGTGTCACGGGATGTTTTTGTGATGCGCATGAGCTAATGATAACCCTGTTGATTGATTTCGAGTATACTTTTACGCAATGTCGCCTGAGGTTTTAAGTTTAATACTGCTGATGTTTTTGGCGGTGCTCCATGTGCCTGCGCTGATTAATTTGATCCAAAAGCGCGCTGGGCAGGAAAATGCTGCGATGTGGTTTGCAGGATATCTGGCATTGAGCCTGACCCTGACGGTGATCGAGGCCCTATGGCGCGGGGGACAGGCAGGGATCGATGCTGGGGCCGCGGTCGATCTTCAAATCTACGGCACATTCATCCTCTCGTTTCTTTTATTGATCGCGGTCCTGTATTTCGTACGCCGCAATCCACGCGCATGGTATATCACCGCCGCTGTCTGGTTGATCGGCTTGCTCGTGTTTCTTGCCAACCTGCCTGGTTTTGGCGACGTGGTATGGACAAATGGACAGGTCACGCTCACCCTGGATCGGCTCGCCCCTGCGTGGGCTGGGCTGGGCTGGCTGGTCTTCACCATCGGCGCGTTCGTCAACGTTCGCTTGGTGCACGACCGGTCGCGTCAACCTCTCCTGCGCAACCGGTTAAATTATTGGATCCTCGTTTTTCTGCTGTTGATCGTCAACGATGTGCCGTTATTGCTCGGTTTTCAGATCCCGGGCAATTTCGTGCGGTTCGGTGCGGCCGTGATGGCGATGTTGATCATCGTCACACATGATCCGCCCGATCTGCGCGAAGTGCTGCGGCGGGTTCTCACGTATGTAATCACGACAATTGTGATCGTGCTCTTTTACGTGGCGGGAACATCTGCCTCCCAGACGGTATTCAACGCCCTGCCGCGCTACAACACAATCCTCGTCGGCGCGGGTATCGCCCTGGTGCTATCGTTTATTTTTACGCCGCTGCTTTCCGTGGTGAGGCGCGTGGTGAACGGATGGTTCAACCTGCAGGAGTTCCACCCCAGCCGCACCCTGCACGCCTACAGCGAACAGATCAGCAACATCCTCGACATGCAGCGGCTCGCGGAAGTGGCGGTGGGCTTGATCCTCGAGGCCATGGATGTGACGCGCGGCTTCCTCTTCCTCGTGGATTCAGAGGCGACGCCGGGCGTCGAAAAGACCTATCGCCTGCGTGCCGTGCGGGACCAGGGCGAACGCCAGATCAAGATCTTCCCCCTGACGAGCGATCACCCCATCCCTAAATATTTATTGCGGGAACAGCGCCCGCTTCTGCAATATGACCTGGACCTGCTCCCGTTTTTCCGATCGGTGTCCCAGCCCGAACGGGAGTGGTTCAATCACCTCGAAGCCGAGGTGTACCTGCCGATCTTTTCCAAACGCGAGTGGATCGGCTTGATCGCCCTCGGAGCGAAGATCAGCGGCACGCGCTACACGGAGGACGATCTCGTCACCCTGCAGGCGCTCGCCAATCAGACGGCGGTGGCGCTCGAAAACGCGCGGCTGGTCGATAATCTCATGCAGCTTAACACCGAATTGCGGCAGGCATACCGCAACCTCGACAAAGCCAACCGCGATCTCGAGCGGCTCGACCAGACCAAGACTGACTTCATCAGCATCGCCTCACACGAACTTCGCACGCCGCTGACGACGATTATCGGCTACACAGAAATGCTGCTCGAAGACGTCACCCTGCCGGTGGGCATCCACGATATGCTCAAAAATATTTCAAAGGGTACAAAACGCCTGCACGAGATCATGGACTCGATGTTCGACATCGCGCAGATCGACACGCGCACCCTGCAATTGCATCTCGTACCCGTGGATGTGGCGGGGTTGATCCGCGAGGTGAGCGCAACGCTTGAACGCTCGGTAAAGGAACGCAAGCAGCTGCTCACCATGAAGATCCCCACCCTGCCCATGGTGAAAGCAGACCCTAACTTGTTGGAGAAATTGTTCCAGCACGTGATTACCAACGCCATCAAGTTCACGCCAAACGAAGGAAAGGTAATCATCAACGCCCACTTGATCACCGAGGGGAATACAAATCTGCCCAACGGCGGACTGGAGATCGTTGTCAGCGATTCTGGAGTGGGTGTGGATCCCGACATGCGCGAGATCATCTTCAGCAAGTTCTACCAGCCAGGCGAATTACTGAAACACTCCACGAGCAAATCGCGCTTCAAGGGGAGCGGCGCCGGACTGGGACTGGCATTATCCAAAGGTATCGTGGAGGCGCACGGTGGGCGCATCTGGGTTGAAAGCCAGGGCTACGACGAAGTGAAGTTCCCCGGCAGTCGCTTCCATATCCTCCTGCCGCTGGGCGTATTCGACAAGGGTGAGAAAACCGTGACGATGGGGCTGGAAGTCGATTATCAGATGGGGAACGTCAGTGCAGAGGCCGGCAGGTAAACCGCCTGCTTGTTTCCCAAATTAAATACCTACCCAATACCCTTTCGGTACACCCGATGATTCTTATACTCCACCCCGTTTAGATTCTTCAAATCAGCGCGCATTTGCTCTGTGGTTTCCGCCACCTGCGTCATCTCTACGTGGATGAATTGCTTGAAATTGAAGAGTGTGCGCCCCATTTCAGAGTAGAGCATGGCGTTGCCGCCGTGTCCTTGATATTCCGGCAGGATGCCCATGCCATTCACCGCCACCGTGTCGGTGCGGCGGATTTCGATCAGGATGTCAATCAATCCAAACGGGAACAGCCGTCCATGGGCGCGTTGAAGCGCCGCCGACACATCGTGGAAGGCGAAGAGGAATCCGACTACATCCTGCCCATGGACGATGATCTTGATCAGGCGGTGATCGGCGATCGTCATGATGTTATCCACAACAAAGTCAATTTCACGCTGGGAGAGCGGGTAATATTCCCAATTGTTGACAAAGGCATCGTTGTACGCCCGGCCGATGCGCGGCGCCCATGAAACCAGTTCCTTTTTGTTTTTGAATTTCTTCACCTGGAGCCCGCCGCGTTGCATCACCCGCTGGGTAATGCGTTCGACCCGTTCGGGAATTTGGAACTTATCGGCGGG
>DATKAU010000056.1:0-14321 GCA_035514655.1 Anaerolineales bacterium | reverse complement strand
ATTGTACGACCAGAAAACAAACTCAATCAACATCCCGTATCTATTCGAGGACGGCAAGTATTCCTCTTTGGAGAGCTTTCCTCTTGGCGAAGGGCTGACCTCCCTGTTGATTCGCACACGCGAACCTCTGATGATTGTCGAGGATACTGAAAAGCGCGCCATTGCCATGGGTGCCAAGATCGCCGGCAAACCTGCGAAATCCTGGCTGGGCGTCCCCCTTCTGGCGCGCAGCGAAGCGATCGGCGTCCTCATCCTGCAGGATCTCGAACGCGAGCACAGCTTCGATGAAGGGGATTTGCGCTTTGCCACATCGGTGGCAAGCCAGGTTTCTGGCGCAATTTATAATGCGCGCCTGTTGAACGAGAGCAAGCTGACCGCACTCCAATTCGAAACCGCCGCGGAGATCGCACGCGATATCAGCAGTTCGCTCGATCTCGATGAACTCCTCCGGAAAGCGGTGGAATTGATCCTGTCTCGTTTTAATTTTTATCATGCAGCCGTGCTCCTCAAGGATGTGCCCGGCGAGTTCGTTGTCATCCGCGAGGCGACGGGGGATGCTGGAGCGCAATTAAAAAGGAGCGGGTTCAAGCTCGGCGTTGGATCCAAATCAATCATCGGCTTCGTGTCTGCAAAAGGGGAGCAGTTGGTGGTCAACGATACGGCCCGCGACTCAACCTATCTCGCGAATCCGCTCCTGCCGGATACCCGCTCCGAAGCTGCGATCCCTCTCAAGGTGGGCGATCGGATTCTCGGTGTGCTGGATGTGCAAAGCAATCGCAACTACGCATTTTCTGAAGACAACCTCCGCATCCTTCAAATCCTTGCCGATCAGCTCGCGATTGCGGTGATCAATTCCGAGCTGTTCGCCGAGACGCAGGAACATCTTGCCCAGCATAGATTGCTGCACCACATCACGACGACTGCAGCGTCTGGCACCACGCTCGACGAGGCGCTGCAGTCCGCAGTGAATGGTTTACAGGTGACCCTCGGCGGCGACCGTGTCTCCATCCTCATGGTGGATCGGGAGAAAAAATCCCTTGAGGTTAAGGCAGCGGTGGGATACGCGCAGGAAGTCTTTCAGATGAAGATCCCAATTGGCAACGGGATCACAGGCTGGTCTGCGCTGCACCGCCGGCCGTTGCGGGTAAACAATGTCACCCAGGATGCCCGCTATATTGAAGGCAGTCCGAATACCCTATCTGAACTAGCCATTCCCCTGCTCTATCGCAGCGAACTCCTCGGTGTGTTAAATGCGGAGAGCGAACAAATCGGCGCTTACGCGGAAAACGATGAGGAACTCCTCGGCACGCTCGGCGGAAGTCTTGCCGCGATCATAGCCAACGCGAGACTGCTCGAGCAGATCCGGGCGCAGGCAGAGCGCGAGCGCATTTTGTTTGAAATCTCCGACAAGATTCGCCGCACAACCGACATGCAGACCATCCTCGCCACAACAGCCAGTGAACTTACTCGTGCTGTTGGTGCCACCAGCGCACGGATCAGGTTGGGTACTGTCCGACCCAACACGAGCGGGGGCGCCAACCGTGAATAGGCAAATTTCCCTCGACCGCATCTTCCCGCAAAAAGACGGCTTGTACCTGATCATAGTGATCATAATCGCTCAGGCGATCGCAATGCTTGGAGCGCTTCCGGGTTTGCTTCTCGTCCAATTCAACGCGAATCTCAATGAAGGGCAGATCCGAATATTGGGCGCGATAATGCCGCCGCTGGTGCTATTGAGTTTCCTGACGATGCTGTATGTCATCTGGCGAACCACGACAGCTGCACGCCAACGCCTCGACGAATTGGCGGCAGGCCAAACCAAATCTGACCCGGATGTTGAGATTAACGCCTGGAGGGAGGTCACAAGCCTTACCCTTCGATACGGTGTCACTGCAATTCTGGTGATCTTCACCCTTAATGTTCTCCCCGCCTATCTGCTCGCGATCAGTCAGGGCGATCTGGGACTCTTCGACCTCCAACTTTTTTCAATTGACTCGACACCCTCCACCATCGTTCTGTTCGGCGGAAGCGCCGCCATGCTTGGATCGGTCATACTTGCTGTATTCCTGATCGGACGCTTCACTCACCCCGCACGCCTGCTCCTTGTTCCTCAGGATACCACCACCCAGCTCACGGGACGCGCAGGCGCACTGGTTGCGGGAAAATTTCGGTTCCTGACCCTGGCTCTTGTAGCGATCACCCTTCTGTTGATTGTTCCAATTGGGTTTCATCAGATCGCGCAAGTTTTGCAATCAGGCACAACAGATGCGGAGGCGATCCGTGATTTGCAGGTCCGATCCGTTCTTTTCAGCGCCCTGGCTCTTCTGCTTGCTTTCGTCTATTCCAATTTCGCATCCCGATCGATTTCCGACCCCATAAATGAATTGGTTCAGACTTTTGAACGAATCGAAAGCGGCGATCTTTCGGCGCGGGCGCCAGTCAGCGCAACCGACGAGTTGGGTATCGTCACCATTCAATTCAACAGCATGGTAAAACGTCTTGAGAGCCTGCAAAATCAACTTGAGCTGCAGGTACAGGAGCGCACCAGACAGCTGACCTCATCCAATGAACTCGGCAGGGTCGCTTCATCGAGCCTGGAACCTGAAAGATTACTCCTCAATGTAATGAATCTATTTGACCAGCAGTTCGGCTATTACTTTGCCGCCTTATACCTTCTCGATCCCAGCGAAAAATGGGCGGAGTTGCGGGAGGCGACCGGTGAAACCGGAAGATTGTTGAAACAAAATCATCACCGTCTTGAAGTCGCGGGCAAAAGCCTGGTCGGCAGCGCGATACGCGAGAAGTCAGCCCGGGTACGGCGGCTTGATGCGAGCGACAAAGGCCGTGACGATAATCCCCTTCTGCCCTATTCAAAATCCGAAATCGCCCTGCCTCTCATGGCTGGCGATCGTATCCTTGGTGCACTTGATGTGCAATCGACGAAACCCGACGATTTTACCTCTGATATTGTCGACACCCTTCAGAACATGGCTGGGCAGGTGGCAATCGCCCTCGAAAATGCCCGCCTCTTTCAGGAGGCACAGCAAAACATACGCGAATTGCGCGCCATACAGCAACAGTACCTGCTGACGGGATGGAGCGGTTATTCCGGCTCGGCCGAGGAATTGGAGTACGCCGTCGGCGACGAGTCTGGTTCCGAGGCAGGGAAAATCGAGGTGCCCATCAGTCTTCGCGATCAAATTCTCGGCCAAATCAGCCTCGAAGGCAGTACCGAATGGACACCGGAGCAAAAGAGCCTCATGGACGCGGTGGCGACGCAAGCCGCCATTGCATTGGAGAACGCCCGGCTGGTAAACGAGACACGCCAGGCGGCTGTCCGTGAACGCATGCTTTCGGAAGTTAACTCGAAAATCTGGTCCTCCGCAACGATCGACGCGGTATTGCAGACCGTTGTGAAGGAACTCGGACGCAGGCTGGATGCATCCCGTGTGAGCATCGAACTTAGCATGGACGATCAAGGCTGAGACATGAACACGAATCGGTATCCATCCCTCCGTACAAGACTCGCCATAGTGCTCATTGTGCTTGCGGCTTTCTTTGCCGCGGGCGTATCCTATGTTCTCTACATCAACTTTAAACAGGAATTGAGGGAAAGTCTGCGGCACCGGCTGCAGAATATTACGACCATCGCCGCCTTGCAACAGGACGGCGACGGTTTAATTCGTGTTCAGGCATCAGGTGACGAATCCTTCAACCGCATCCATGACCGGAATGTACGCATCAAACAATCGGATCCCGAATTGCGTTTTGTGTACACCATGCGACATGACGAACAAGGCATCTACTTTATCGTGGATGCTAGATTATCCCCCGACGAACCAGATATCTCTGAATTTGGGGACCGATACGAAGAGCCCAGCGACCTATTGTCTGCGAATTTCAATACAATGCGCAGCACTCTGATCGAACCGGATTTTTACACCGATGAGTTCGGGACATTCCTTTCAGCGTATGCGCCGATCTTCTCTTCTGATGGCACACACGTAGGCGTGCTTGGGATCGACATATCTGCAAATACGATCCTTGCACAAGAACGCGGCTTCCTCCTGCGATTGTTCATTATTTACCTCAGCACACTGCCGCTGCTTTTCATCGCCGGCTTCATCTCAGCGAACTACCTCGCCGGACCGATCGTCCGCCTGCGGGATGCTGCGAACAAGATCAGTACAGGAGATTTCTCCTACCGCATAACAAATATACCCGAGACACGCGAATTGGCTGAACTCGCTGTCGATTTCAATGCCATGACGGCGAATTTGAGCAGCCTCATTACCGATCTCGAACGGCGTGTATCGGAACGCACCGAAGATATCACCAAAAAGACCGAACAACTCCGGGCTGCATCCTACATCGCGCACGAAACTGCAGAAATACAAGACCTCTCACTGCTGCTAAATCTTGTCGTCAAACTCGTGTCGGACCAGTTCGGTTTCTATCACACTGGCATCTTCCTGATAAACGAAGCAGGTGACGAACTCACACTCGAGGTCGCTTCTTCCGAGGGAGGCCGCCAGATGGTCGAAAAAGGACACACCCTCAAAGTCGGGACACAAGGGATCGTCGGTTACGTGGCAGCACAGAAAAAACCCCGCATCGCCCTGGATGTTGGAGCGGATGCGGTTTTCTTCAATAATCCTTATCTCCCGATGACCCGCTCAGAGATAGCCCTGCCCCTGCTCGTGCGAGGCAAAGTGGTTGGCGTGCTTGATATTCAATCCGACAAGACAGCCGCATTTGCGTTCGAGGATCTGGATGTTCTTGAAACACTGGCAGGTCAAGTGGCGGTTGCCATTGACAACGCCCGCCTTCTGGATGAGTCTCAGGCGGCGTTCCTGCAGCTCGAGGCGCTGGCAGCCGTCCGTACGCGTGAAGCGTGGAGTCAGAAGCTTGCAAAAAGACAACGCGCGTTCACGTACACACCGCTTGGGCTCCGCGCCGAAAAACCATCCGAAAACGATGAAAGCGCTATCAAGGTGCCGATAACACTGCGCGGCCAGAAGATCGGGTCGATCTCGCTCGTCCGTCGAAACAATGCAGCTTGGAACAAACTGGATGAAGATCTCGTAACGGATGTGGCGACTCAGGCTGGTCTGGCAGTGGACAACATCCGCCTGCTGGAAGAGGCAACTGAACGGGCAAAACAGGAGCAGATCGTGGGTGAACTGGCGTTTCGATTCAGCCAATCGCTGGATATCGATTCCCTGCTTCAAACTGCGACCCGCGAATTCGGCCAGCTTCCTGGTGTGGAAGAAGCCACTGTGTACATTGGCGACCTTGACAACATACCTGATACCAGCGCGGGACCCAATCGAAAAAGTGCAGCGGCGCGGAGAGACGAATCATGATCCTTACCCGCAAACTCCTTGCGCCGACTCTCGTTCTATTCGTACTGTTTCTTGCCGGGCTATTCATCTACTTCTTCTCAAGCCTGCATGATGTGTATCACGAGGCAGAGGAGGGCGACCTGGCATCGTTCAGCGATTCATTCTCAGCCGAACTCGAAAATCAAAAACGACTTGTACTGTCACTCGCCCTCGAGACTGCCGGCGATCAGAGCATCCAACAGGCGTTCGCGGAAAGGGACAGACGCGCGCTGCTCGAACTGGTCACGCCGGGTTTCATACTCCTGCAAGCGAACAATGCCAATCTTGTGCTGTTCCAATTCCATCTCCCCGATGGGAAACTGTTTTTCAACGCAGCTGAATCCGGTGGCCCGGCGGCGGATACCCCGTCAACAAGCCCCGCGGTAATACAGGCAACCGCCGAACAGGCAACCATTGCGGGGTTGGAGTTTGGTAACGGTGACCTTGGGATTCGAGGCATCGCCCCGATCTTTTATCAAGGCAGCTATATTGGCTCCGTCGAATTCGGAACAGGCTTGAATAACAGCCTGCTCGCAGATTTGAAGAACAAGTACGGTGGAGAGTGGCAAATTCTGCTGGCAAAGGATCTCGTTTCAGGTGCCCCACTGGACTCAGGAAGCCCGAACCCCAACCTCATGACACTTGCCACTACGCAAGCCACTCCATTGTTCAACAACCCGGAAAGTTATATCCTTGCGCTTGAGGGAAATCCCGGGATCACTCACCCAAGTGTGGACGGCAGGGATTATGCGATTCTCACCACACCACTATACGATTATTCCGGAAGCATCATCGGGGTTCTGGATATCGTCTATGACCATAGCCACATCTCCGCCACACAGAATTCCCGGCTGCTGTTCGCGGGCTTGATCAGCCTTTTGGCAATCATCGTTGGCGTGCTTGTCATGGTATTCCTCACGAGCCGCACGCTGCAACCGATTCGACTGCTGACGCGTGCGGCAGCAGAGATTGCAGAAGGCAATGTATCGTCTTATGTAAACATGGATGCAGACAACGACGAGATCGGTGTTCTCGTCCGCGCCTTCAACAGGATGACTGCGCAGTTACGCGGGTCAATTGTTGATCTGGAACAGCGTGTGGCGGAGAGAACGCGTGACCTCGAAAACCAGACTCTGCGCTTGAGGGTTGCAGCTGAAATTGCACGCGACACCCTGTCTGCACGGAATCTTGGGAGTCTACTTGATCATTCAGCCCAGTTGATCTTCGATCGATTCAATCTCTACCACGTGGGAATATTTCTCGTGGATAAAAACAGGGAATTCGCCACATTGACAGCCTCCCCTTCGGAAGAGGGACAATCCATGATCTCCAAAATGTTCAAGGTGGCAGTAGGCGAGCCAAATTCTGTAGGGCGCGTGGCAGCGACGGGCGAGCCGAGGATCTCATCCGATAACCGGCAGGAAATCACAACCACTCCCACACATCTGCTTCCCAACACGCTCTCCGAAATCACACTGCCCTTGAAATCCGAGCAAAAGGTGCTGGGGGTGCTGGATATCCAATCTGAGAAGCCTCAGGCGTTCAAACAGAACGAAATCGCCGTTTTTCAAGTACTCGCCGATCAACTGGCGACAGCAATTGAACGGACGCGGCTCGTAGAGGAAGTAGCGCTGACCCTGGAGGAGTTGGAACGATCGTATGGCCGCTACACGCGCGAGGGCTGGCGAAACCTGTCAGCTAGCGGACGCATCAGGAATGCCGGATATCGCTTCAACAACATACGCATCGAACCTGTGACGGAATTGACCGACGCAGCAGTACAGGCATTGGGGAGCGGGACCATCATTAATTCAAATGGTGACAGCTCGGGGCAGGAGATCGCGATTCCCATCAAATTACGGGGGCAGACCATTGGCGCTGTGCATGCCAGACTCAAGGAGGGATCGAGCGAGGCAACGATGAATACGCTCCAGCTCGCCATTGACCGCCTGGCATCTGCGCTTGAAAGCGCCAGGCTCTACGAGCAGGCAAGCCTGCGCGCCGACCGCGAACAGGCAATCTCACAAATAACCAATGCCATCAGTTCGTCCAGTGAATACGATCTGATCATGCGCACAACGGTCAGGGAGCTCGGCAACATTCTCAACGACACTGAAGTGGCAATCCAGATCGTAACCGATAATGGAGACGGAATTCCTCCGGCCGGAAATGGAATACGAGGGCAAGGATGAATCGCACTCGGAGTATAAACATTCGTCTATCGTCTGAGACGCAAAAATACGCGCTGGCTGGCGCGATCTTCGGCCTTTTGTTTCCATTGATGGCAACCACCCTCCGTTTGCAACTGGTGGGACTGCCTTTCAATCTTTCGAATATTGCATTTGTACAATCAACCGACCCCCTGCTCTGGATCATCGACTCAGCCCCCTTATTTCTGGGTCTGTTTGCTGCTTTCGCCGGGCGCCGCCAGGATATCCTGCAAAAACTAAACGATGATCTCCGCCAGCAGGGTGCAGAACTGGAAGCTGCACGGTCGACCCTGGAGGAGCGCGTCCGGATGCGCACAGCGGATCTTACAAAACAGGCTTCACAGCTTCAAACAATCGCCGTCGCAGCGCGAGCCATCGCCAGTGTTCAGGAGCTTGACAGCCTGCTTTCAGATATTTCCAATTCGGTGAGCGAACGGTTTGGTTATTATCATGTTGGTATCTACCTTCTTGACGAAACCGGCGAATTTGCGGTTTTGCGCGCCGCCAACAGCGAAGGCGGTAAACGTATGTTGATGCGACAGCACCGGCTGCAAATCGATAACAACAGTATCGTGGGCTACACGGCATTCCTGAATGAACCCCGCATCGCCCTGGACGTTGGCGCTGATTCAGTATATTTCAACAATCCCGAGCTTCCTGAAACACGCTCCGAAATGGCCCTGCCGCTCCGCGCCGGCAGGAGGCTGTTCGGTGTGCTCGATATGCAGAGCACTGAGTCAAACGCATTCACCCCGGCCGATATCAGTGTCCTCGAGATCCTGGCGGATCAGATTGCGATAGCCATCGAAAACGCCCGACTATTCTCAGAGGCACAACAAGCCTTGTCTGAGGCGCGTGCAACCTTCGAGAAGTACAGCCAGCAGGAATGGAACAAATTTGGAAACGTGGTCAGGCATACCGGCTTCGTATACGATGGCAAGCAAATTCATCCGCTGACTGAGGCAATACAAAGACAACGCCTTGCCCAGACCGGGAGTCTCTCAATCGACAAAACATCCTCAGATCTGACCATGCCCATCAGACTCAGAGGTCAAACCATTGGGGTGCTGGATGTGCGACCGCGAAACGGGTCCCGCCGCTGGACCCAGGATGAACTGGCAGTGGTGGAAGCTGCCGCGGAACGCGCCGCGCTCGCACTTGAAAACGCCAGACTGGTTGAAAGCGCCCAACGGCGTGCCGGGCGTGAGCGCGCCATTGGCGAAATCTCATCGCGAATCGGAGCAGTGAGCGATCAGGAACTTATTATGCAGACAGCCGTGGAGGAACTGGGCCGGAAAATCGGAAACACCGAAATACGGATCGAGATTGATGTGGAACCGGTTCGCCCGGGCAACATGGAATCATGATGCGACGATCTCTTAGAGGCTTTTTCACCCCACCTCTTTTCGCGAACGATGAGAACAAGACGCGTATCGCTGGCTACGTGCATCTGATCGCGCTTGTTTTCATGGCAGCAATCGTTGGCTTTATCGCCTTTTCCAAGATTTCATCCGGCGTATTCGATCTTAACTGGTTCGACGGAATTCTTTTCTCCTTCCTGCTGGCTATTTTTGGAATCTCGGAATTTTCGAAACGCGGATATGTGCAGCAAGCAGGACTTGCGCTGGTTGTGATCCTATGGCTTGCAGTCAACGGCACGGCATTTTATGGTGCCGGTGTACGCGATACATCCTTCATCGCAAACTTTGCCGTACTCCTTGCGACCGGATTGCTACTTGGATGGAAAGCCGCAGCAGCATTATCCGGGCTAACTATTGCAGCCGGAATCGGACTGGCGTATGCAGAGGTGAATGGAATATCCCCGGCAGTATACTCGCCAAACTCTCCCCTGATTGTGATCCAGGGCCTCGCCGTTATTTTCCTCATCTTCGCTGTTTTCATTTACCTGCTTATCAGCGGCCTCGAGAACGCCATCCAGACCACACAGGCAGGAACGCGTGAACTTGAGGAGGCAAATCGCGAATTGGTCAGCGCACGCGGACGCATCGAGGAAAACCGCAATGAACTGCTTCTTGCCAACGAGCAGTTGAAACGCCGCGCGGAACGCATCAGCACCATCGCAAACATTTCAAAGACTCTCACTCTTGTTCAGGAAATCGAGCAATTGCTCCCTTCCGTTGTTGCCACGATCAGCCAGCGGTTTGGTTATTACCACGTAGGGATTTACCTGCTCGACGAACCAAAGCAGGTTGCCAACCTCCGCGCCGCGAGCAGTGAAGGCGGCAAGCGCATGGTGAAGCGGGGCCACCGGGTGCTTGCCGGCTCTACCGGAATTATCAGCTTTGTCATGGAACGAGGGGAGGCGCGAATCGCCCTCGATGAGGGAGTCCGCCCCGCGAAGTTCGAAAACCCCGATCTGCCAGAGACCCGCTCTCAGTTGGTTCTCCCTTTAAAGGTAAAAGAGATTGTCATCGGCGCACTCGATATTCAGTCTGTACAGCCAAACGCATTCACGGAGGAGGATACGTCCATTCTCTCCATTCTTGCTGATCAGGCTGCGATCGCGATTCAAAACGCGAATTCCGCCGAACAGGCATTGAATGCATTGCGTAACGCCGAAATTGCATCGCGGCAATTGAGCGGGAAGGCATGGCGGGGTTATGCCGAAACCCTCAAGGTGAGGGGATATCGCTATGACGGAGTCAAACCCGAGCCGGTGAAAGATGCGGTTAGATCGTCCGCGGCAGAGAGCAGTCTATCGATCCCGATCCGGGTGCGCGGGCATGTCATCGGCCGGTTGAAATTATCCCCTCCCGACGGCTCAAGGCGATGGACCGAGGATGAGATTGCAATGGCAGAGGCAACAGCTGAACGCGTCGCGCTTGCACTCGAAGGGGCGCGTCTTCTCGACGATGCCCAGAGAAAAGCAGCCCGTGAGACGTTCCTATCGGATATTTCTGCAAAACTGGGCACATCGTTTCAATTGGATTCAATTCTGCGCGATACCGTTCAGGAGCTTGGAGAAAGTTTCAGGAACGCCACTGTTTCCTTCCAATTGATCAACCCATCTGAGACCGAACGGGGCAACGGCAGGGATAGCGAAAAATGAACGTTGATTACAAGTCCACCCAACTCGAAAGGAGGGAGCGCTGGTACACCCGGCTAATAAATTTATTTACCGAACCACACGCGTCGATCGTGGATGTAGGCGAACGTCGCCGCGCCAGATTGCTCTCTGCCATCACGTTGATCTTTTCAGTCGCGCTATTGTGGGGCGGGTTGTCGAACCCCACCAGTTACGGTACGTTTGTAATCCTTCTGGTTACGACTCTCCTCTCCTATACGTTAAGCCGGGGGAAATATTATCGTGTTGGAACCTATTTTTTCTCGTACGGGATAACACTCGTTACCTATCTGACTCTATACCTGGGCACCGCGACAACTTTTACCGCAGCCATCTCAAGCACGGCGCATGTATCCCTCATCGTCGCCAGCGTCCTGCTCTCCCTGCGAGGATTTGTGATACTCGTGATCCTCTCCGCGGCTGCAACGTTCGGTGCCCCCTTGTATTCGCAAACCCCGATCGTGTCGACGGTTGAATATTTCCGGACCGCGGGCGTCTTCACATCCATAGGGCTGATACTGACCGGCGCATTAATATTTCGTTCGCGCATTGAAAGGGATCGGTTGCAGGAGGTTAACAATATCAATCGCGAACTGGAGTCCATTACCAATAATCTCGAGGACCGTGTAAAGGAACGTACGACGGAGTTGGATCGCGTAAATCGGTTAACCACCCGTCGTGCAGCACAGCTGGAAGCCATCTCTGAACTATCTCAGTCCATCGCACAGGTGCGGAATCCCAATGAATTATTCCAGGTTGCAGTGCAACTGATTAGTGAACGATTCGGCTTTTATCATGTTGGAATTTTCCTATTGGATCATGATCAGGAATTTGCCGTCCTGCATGCGGCAAACAGTGAAGGCGGCCAGAAAATGCTCGAACGTGGACACCGATTGATGCTCGGAACCGGCGTTGTCGGATTCGCGGCGCAGACAGGGAAACCCCGCATCGCCCTGGACGTGGGGACGGATGCTGTTTTCTTCAACAACCCCGATCTCCCCGCGACTCGCTCTGAAGTTGCATTGCCTTTACGCTCCGGAGATCGGACAATTGGTGTGCTGGATGTGCAAAGTACGGAGCCGGGTGCATTCAGTGAGGAAGATCTCCAGGTGCTCACAGCGCTTGCCAGTCAGGTGGCGATCGCGCTGGAAAACGCACGATTGCTCTCCGATGCCCGTGCGTCTGCACTTCAGGTGCAGGAGGTCTACAACGAATTTGTGCGAACGGAATGGAGCCGGACCACGAAGAACATGGATCAAGCCGGATTCCGGTATAACTCCGGGCGTATCGAATTGCTCGAATTGCCCATGGAGGGGACCGATATCGAATCCGCGGTACAGTTCGGGAAAGCTGCCATTGCCCAAGAAGACGGGACTGAAACCTCACGGTCCATTGTTTCCGTGCCGGTAAAACTGCGCGACGAGGTTATCGGGATTTTGCGTGTTGAGTCGAAGGATGGTTCTCATAAATGGCATGATGAAGAACTGAGCTTGATTGAGGCAGTTGCAGAACGCGCCGCCTTGGCGATGGAAAACGCCCGTCTCTTTCAAGATGCCCGCCGGCGTGCCGCGAAGGAGAAGCTGATCTCCGAAGCCACTTCAAGGATCAGCGGTTCCTTAAACATCGAAAATATCCTGCAAGCTACTGCGAGTGAACTGGAACGCGTCCTTGGCGGTTCTGAGGTTTTCATCCAGTTCGGGAGCAGGGATTCATCATGAATGCAGATCGAAACTGGCTGAATACAGGAGCACAGACTCGTGGACGAAACGCCTTCTGGATTTCAATAATCCTGATGGCTGCATTTGCTGCAGTTTCGGTCAGGTTTGGGTTTATAGTTGTGACATCAGGGATCTGGCAATCTGTCGTTCTCTTTGTCCTGATGGGTCTGACTGCTTTTGCTGCGGGCATATCTCTCCATTTATCCCAGCGCGACAGTGTGGATAAAGGCATGGGAATTGCGATCACCGCCGTTCTCATCGCCCTGCCAGTTTCATCCTTGTTGATCAAGGGGCTTGGTATTTTTCTTGGCATGACACAGCTTATTGGGATTTCGGTAGTCATCGCCCTGACAATCGCACCAACTGTTACCATCCGCTGGATCGGCGCGAACCTTGTTTCCGCTCTCCTTACCGTTGTTTTAGACCTGTTCGGGAATACAGATCGATTTGCACAACAAACCGCCAGATTTTTTGTTCCAGTGATTGTCCTTTTCGGGCTGTTCTTTTTTGCTTTTCTTTTCCTGCGCGAGTTCCGAAACTTCAGTCTGCGGGCAAAAATTGTCATAGGAATTCTCGTCACAGGCGGGGTGGCACTTGCCGCCATCACCTACATAGCCATCGTGAATACGCTAGGGGTCACAAATTCTCTTTCAAACAGACTGGAGACCAGCGTCTCCCTGCTCGCGGAAGAACAATTGATTAATACAGTTTTCACGGAAGCTGACCTGGCAAACCAATCCTTTGGCAATATCGCTGAAGAAGTGACGGGTCTGGCTGCCTATTGGAGTAATCTCCGCGAGCGAGGGATTGCCCTCGGCGAAGGATCGTATTGGGATGCGCGCACCAGCCTTGTTCAGCTCGAGGCAGGTCATTACGGCAACTCGCCCGACGATGTATCGTCCGTTTACGTGCCTGCCCGGGTGTCCATCGATGACCAACTGGTTGCAACCTTGAACGAATCGGCACACCTCGATTTTTATGCTCCGGAGGTTCTGGAGACGCACTCAAGCATCCTGGCTGTGTATGGAATCGACCCAAAGGGCGCAACACGCTACTACCCGAACATAAACCTTGCATCTTTGCTTCCTCCTGACTTTGACCCCACCACCAGGCCATACTACGAGATTACATCACCTCTCTTCAACCCGCAAAGGATTGCGCGTTGGTCCATCCCCTATGTGGATGCGGCAGGCGGCGGACTCGTCGTGACCGTTGCCGCGCCGGTTTACTTTGGTGATGAATTCGGAGGCGTGGTCGCAGCTGATATGCGCCTTGCCACGATTACCGGTCAAATCGAACAAATCCGCATCGGGCAGACAGGCTACGCTTTCATGCTGGACGACGCAGGCAGAATTATATCCATGCCGCCGGCTGGATATAGCCTGTTTGGCATCGACCCTGATCTGATAAACCCTGACGAATACTTCAAGCAAACTGTACTTGCACAAGGTACTGAGCAATTACAGAGCGTAACTAATCGCATGGTGGCAGGAGGCAGCGGCTTGCTGGTAGTGGACGCAAATGATGTGGATACTTACGTTGCATTCGCGCCGATTCTGGCGAACGGCTACAGCGTGGGGCTGGTGGTACCTGTATCTGAACTTCAGAGCGCGATAACTGTAGCGCGAGAGGAGACCCGTTCGCAGATCGAATCTGCAGCAAGGCTTGCCTTCCTTCTCCTCGCGGGAATGTTTCTTGTAGCAGTAGCCATCAGTCTTGGAATTGGCGGGGTTATCGCTAGCCCGATCGTTCGCCTGACCGAAACCGCCAACCAAATCGTAGCTGGCGATCTCACAGCCCGTGCAAGTGTCACCTCGCGCGACGAAACAGGAACTCTGGCTCAGGCATTCAACACGATGACATCCCGTTTGCGCGAAACACTTGCAGGCCTGGAACAGCGCGTCGAAGAACGTACAGCTGAATT
>DATKAU010000055.1:0-5104 GCA_035514655.1 Anaerolineales bacterium | reverse complement strand
GTTCAGGGCGGCGAGACCCTCCGTTTCGTAGCCGGGGAAATAATAGGCACGGATCACTGCCGCACCCGCGGCTGCATCCACAAATTGAAATTGATCGCTGGCTGACAGGGCGAACGTCCGCGCGCCGTTCAGGCGATAGCGCGTCCACTCGGATGCTGAGCCTGACGAAGCAGGCTCCACGACTCCGCTCGCCGCGATGGTAATGTTCCCCTCGGTTGTCCGCACGTTGACTTCGAAGTCTGCCGAGTCGTAGACGAGATGCTCGCCCAGATAATAATCTTCGTGCAGGACCCAGCCATTGACGTACGGCACGATGAACGGATACCAGTCCGTGAGGTTGGTCTGGGTTGAGTCGTAGCCATAGGGATCATCCTTCACCTTTTGCGGAATCGCAATGTGGAAGCGCATCGCCAGTGTGATTTGTGATCCCGGGGCAAGCGGCTGGGGCAAATAGACGGTGAGACTGTGCCCGCTTCTGTCATAGTTAAGCGCGTTGCCATCGAGCAGGATATTTTCGAGCGTGAATCCGCCGCGATGATTCGGCTCAACCGCCATCACCAGTTCATTGAGCGCCACACCTGTTTGATTGATGTACTGAATCGTTTCGTCCACGGCGATTTGGTGACCGTAATAATCGAGCAGCGCATAGAGCGTGTACTGCGTCCGCGAGGAGGATGGCGGGGATGTGAGAGGAGGCAGGGATGTTGCAGTGAAGGCGAATGTCGGGGGCGGTGTGTTTGTTGGCGGTTCGGGCGTGAAAGTTGGAATCAGTGTCGGCGATTCGATGGAGGTCGGTGAGGGGATGACGGGTTGAAAAGGCGTGGGCGTGGGCGACGCGTCGGGGTTTGGCGTGATAAATACGAGCGTGGGAGGAAGCGCCTGTCCCTGCGGGAACGCGCAGGAGGTGAGTAAAAAAATAAGGAGGAGAAAAGTTAATCGATGTGGAATTTTCATTATTGCCCAACTCGGTGGTCGAGTGTCCCGCGTGTCCTTCGCGGGACGTATCGAGACCACCAGTGTTCATGTAGAGATTCGTTTACAGGTTACCTGCTGGTTTCGATACGTGACGCTTCGCGCCCCTACTCAACCAGCGGTGTTAGTATGTATTTTTGAAATACTCCGCCATCAGATCGGAGATATCTGCCGAGGAATGTTCGCGGAAGACACGGAAGAAATCAACCGCAGTGGCGCGTTTGCCCGCGTATTGGGTGTAATAATCCTTGAGGAACGCAAAGAAAATTTCATCGCCGACGCGTTCGCGCAAGTCCTCGAAAAAGCGCGCGCCGGTGAGATAGACCTTGTCCCAATACGGCCTCTGCCCGCCGCCGTCGTAGACCTGCGTATCCACCGCGCCCGCCTGTTGAAATTCAAAATACCGATAGCCCCACCACCAATCCACGAGTTCAGGGTAGATCGATTCGTAATAGATGCGCTCGCTGTATGTGGCGAGGGCTTCATCGAGCCACGGTTCGATGCCCTGATCGTTGGCAACGCCGTCAAACCACCACTGGTGCGCGGTCTCGTGCGCGCCGATGGTCACCATGTAATTTTTCGGCGTGCCGTCGTACAGGTTGAAATAATCGCGGCTGATGAAATAGAACCCCGAAAACTCCATGCCGTCGTTGAAATCGCCCTGCACCGCGGTCAGCGATTTGTGGCGGTATGGTCCGAACTTTTCGCTGAACACCTGCAGCGCTTGCACCGTGGTTTGCAGAAGCGCCTCGCCCTGCTCATCGTAAAACGCGAAATAATACGCGTAGACTTTCACATCGCCGATGGTCTGGGTGGCGATCTTGTAATCCGTGCTCATGGACAGGGCGAACGTGCGCCCCGCTTCCAGTGTGAACCGGCGGCTCACCACTCCTTGTGGAGTGGCGTCTGAACCCGAATCCACCTCCGCCCCCGAGGCGGCGATCTGCGGACTGGACCCATCGGTGAATGTGATGTTCACATCGAAGTCTGCCACATCGTAGACGAGA
The DNA here is from genome assembly GCA_035514655.1 of Anaerolineales bacterium. Classification (GTDB taxonomy): domain Bacteria; phylum Chloroflexota; class Anaerolineae; order Anaerolineales; family Villigracilaceae; genus Defluviilinea. The sequence goes on along the minus strand of DATKAU010000055.1, from coordinate 3,125 downwards.
TGCTCACCGTAAAACCACGGATTGTGCAGAATCCATCCCTGCCCTGGAACATACGGCACTACGAATGGATACCAATCCACAAAGTTGACCTGCCTCTCCGAGAATCCATAAATCTGCGGGCGGACTTCGTTCGGGTTGCTGTATGCCTGCATCTGGGGGAGGATGAGGCCATAACTCATTGTGATCGTGATCGTTCTGCTTGGAGGCAATGGTTGGGGTAATGGAATTTCGAGCCGCTGGTTGAGGTTTTCTATTTTGAAATTGGTGACCGGAACCTCATCGACTGCAAGGGATGTCAGGCTGAATCCGCCGCTCCACAGGTTCGGCTCCACTGCAAGAACGATATTCGTGAGAGTCTCGCCTGTCCAATTGGGGTAGGTGATGGTTTGGTTCACCACTGCAGCCTTCGACGAGTAGTTGAACTGCAGGTCAATCACGTACTGCGGATGTTCCAGCGCAGGCGGCAGTGTAGGGAAAGGCGTTTGAGTTTCGGTTGGAAGCGCGGTTACAGAAGGCGCAGTTGTCGCAGGCGGAAGTTGCGTCTCGGTGGGAGGAAGGGCTGGCTGGGTGGGGGAGGAACAGGAGGCGAGCAGAAGAATCAAGAATACAAGAGACAAAATGCGCGTTGCGATAGGTTTGAGCATGGGTGGTATTTTAACCGAAATAAAGATGGCTCCTGCCGCCGTCCGCAACAAATAAAATATGGAGACAACCTGTGCCGGGGACGGCACAGAGAGCATGCCAATTTTCCCTGCTTAACGATAAACCCTCCCGCAATGTTTCTGTGCAGGAGGGTTTTGATGCGTTAATCGGCGGGTTATCACCCTGAGGACATCAAGGCAGCCCTTCCTGTTTTTTGGCGGCGGCGTGGGTGTTCTTCACCGCCCGTGAGACTCCAGACACCACGTCGTACCAGAATGGTCCACCCATGCCGGCGAGCAGGATGGTCAACGCGATACCCAATACCCACGAGAACCACCCGACCGCTGTGTTCCGCTCCTGAAAATCAGCTGATGAGCCCCGCTCCCCCTGGAAATAAGCATGTGGGAAATACGACCAGCCGATTGGGAAACCGGCGTTCCTGACGCTTTCGATTTGCTCACGGCTGTCCTGGAAGGCCTGCTCGAGTTCCTCGCGCGTGAAACTTTCCCTGCCCTGTTCCTCTTCGAGGGTTTTCGACAGGGTGTTGTAGTCCTCGATAAAGGAATCGTTCTGGGCAATGATCACCTGGCGCGAGTTTTCACTTTTGATGTAGGTATTGGCAATGTAGATGCTGTCAACATTGAGAACAAGGGCAACCACCAGCGCTATGACAGTCGTCCATACCTTCGAACCCTGACGGAACGATTCGGTCGCCTTCTTGCCGATAACCTCGTAGCGTTTGCCCATTTCCTCGAACACCGCCTGGGCTTGATTGCCAAGTTTGGTCAATAATTCCTCTCCCAGGCCGGATCGTTTCAAGCGTTCCGTGATCTCTTCAGTCGACATGTCGCCCAGCCCTTCGGCTTTAATTTTATCCAGCAGGGGCGAAGCGTTGAATTTCGCGAGCGTATCTTTCAAGCTGGCGGCAACCTTTTCACCGGCTGTCGTCGTAAGCCTGTTCAATTCCCGTTCGACGACCGGTTTGAATTCCTTGTCGAAGAACTCATTCAACATATCCTGCAATCCCTCCCGGCGCAGTTTTGCGGTGTTCCGGATCCGTTGAACAACTTGTGCCACAAGTGAGGCAACGGCAAGCATGGTGAGGGCGAAGGCGAGGGCAGCATCAAGATAAGGCATGGTAACCTCCTTTTGAGGATATATACCCTGTTCCCGCAGTCAGGTTACGGCATCAGAGCAAATTAAGAGTCCCCTTTAACAACAAAACCACCCGCAGTATACGCATTGCGGGTGGCTGATTCGTTTTGTGATCCTATCCCTCAATGGCCTTCTTCAAGGCTGCCATGGTCGAATCCAGACCTGCCTTCATTTGAGTCTTCATCATATCCTCCATGCCGGGCATGTTGGGCATGCCGGCCGGCACGAGCACTGCGTCCATCTGCAGGATGAGTTTGGTGCCGCTGCCGTCCTTCTCGAGCAGGTAGGTGTTGGTCAGGTCGGAGGCGGGAGGCGCAGCGAAGGTTTTCACGCCGAATTTCTTGTTCGGCTCGAACGAGACAACCTCGTTGGTGGTCACATTCTTGTGTCCCATGGACGTAGTCTCGATTTTGTACTTCGTCCCCAGTTTGACGGGTCCGTCCACTTCGATGCCGGTGATGTATGTGCTCAACTTCTTCTGGTTATCGAGATTGGTAATGTACTCGAACACCTTTTCGACAGGCTTGCCGATGGTCACGCTGGTTTCAAGAATAGCCATGAGGATCTCCTTTGGGGGTGTATGTGGATGCCGCCATTATATCAACGACCATCCATCCGAAATGGTTTTTTGATATGATCCGGTCATATTAATGATGAACATCGTCATCAACGTCCCTGCCACCTCTGCCAATCTCGGACCCGGGTTCGACACCCTCGGTCTTGCGTTGGATTTGTGGAATCAATCGTCCGTCACGCCGGCGAAGGAATTTTCCGTGACGGTTCAGGGCGAAGGATCGGAGCGACTCGCCTCCGGCAAAAACAATCTGATCGTCCGTGCGGCACAAAAACTGGCGGAACGCACGCGGAAGCCGCTCCCACCGTTCCACGTGGATTGTGTGAATCAGATACCGTTGTCATCGGGGTTGGGATCGTCCTCCGCTGCGATTCTAACGGGTTTGCTCGCGGCGAACGCGCTCCTCGAGAAACGCTTCTCGCGTGACGAGATTCTGAATCTTGCCTCCGAAATGGAGGGCCACCCCGACAACGCCGCGCCTGCGCTGCTGGGCGGGTTGGTTGTCTCGACGATGGAAAATAACCATGTCATCGCACGGCAGATCCCGATCCAATTGGATGTGCATGTCACGGTCGCATTGCCCGATTTTTACCTGCCTACCAAACAAGCGCGCGCGGCGCTGCCTAAAAAAGTTTCGATGAGGAACGCTGTTCACAACATCAGCCGCACCGCTTTGGTAGTTGAAGCGTTGAGAAGCGGCGATTATGAATTGTTGGGAAAGATAATGGACGATCGCCTGCACCAGCCATATCGG
>DATKAU010000054.1:0-9291 GCA_035514655.1 Anaerolineales bacterium | reverse complement strand
CCCCAGCAATACGGACACGCCTGATCGCATCTTGCTGTAATATGGAAATCTATTGTTGCAACGCCGGTCATCCTGACTCATTCTATCCTGCTCGCCTCATTTCCGCCAAGCCAGGGTCGCCCGATCGAGCATCTCGACCTCTTCCGCCGTCAATGAGAACTTCAACGCCTCGGCATTATCCGCCGCCTGTTTGCCATTCTTTGCCCCGGGGATGGGAAGCACAACAGGATTCTCAATCAACCAGCGCAACGCCACCTGACTCGGAGTCTTCGAATATCGTTCGCCGATCTCGCGCAAAAGTTTTACAACAGGCTGGATCGCATCCAATGTCTTGCGGTTGTATTGAGGTAGAATCCGCCGGAAGAATCCACCCGGGCGGTTCTGAGTAGAATATTTTCCAGTCAGCATGCCGCCTGCCAGCGGGGACTGGGCAATCAGCGTGATTCCCAGTTCGCGGCAGGTATCCAGCACGCCGTTGACTTCAGGCTGTCGATTCAGCAGGGAATACTCCACCTGATTCGAAGCCAGCGGGATCCCGCGTTTTGCAAGCGCGGCATGCGCCTCGCGCAGCTGCTCCACCGAATAATTGCTCACGCCCACCGCCCTGACTTTTCCCGCCTCAACAACATTCGCCAGTTGATCCATTAATTTCGCAATTGAGAGATGCCTCATGGGGAAATGATGCTGGTACAGGTCGATGGAGTCACGGCCCAGCCTCGCCAGACTCGCATCAAGCTGCTTCGGCAGTTCCTCCTCCTTGAACGAAAAGCCGCCGGGGAATTTTGTGGCAATGATGACATCCCTGCCGCGCGACAATTCACCGAGGCGGAGTTCCGCAGCACCGAGGCTGTACATGGCGGCTGTATCAAACAGATTCACACCCGCTTCGAGACTCACTTCAAGCGCACGCTTCTCTTCTTCAAACCCGTGCGCGCCGCCATAGGCGGTCTTTGCGGGGTGCAGGCGGGCAAGCCCTTTTGCATCGCCCCAGGTCATCGCGCCGACGCCCATTCTGGGCACCTTTAAATTGCTTCTACCTAAAAACGTTTTGTGTTCCATTTTTTCTCCTGCACAGGGTTGTCTAATCCTTGAACCTGTGTTACGATACAGACCTGTATCGCTCAGGTCCCATCATACGATACAAATCTGTATCGTGTCAAGAGGAAAATGAGAATGAAAAAAGAGATCGCCCCCAGGGATAAAGTCTTCCAGACCGCCTCGCGCCTGTTTTATCAAAACGGGTATCGCGCCGTCGGCGTGGATACCATCGCAGCAGAATCAGGCATCGGCAAGATGACCCTCTACCGTCACTACCCCTCCAAGGATGATTTGATCGTCGCCTATCTCAAGGACAGCGATGAAATATTCTGGAATGGTTTTGAACAGATCACAAAAGACGCCCCCACCGCGCGCGAAAAATTACTGGCATTCTTTGAATCGTTACAGGAATATGTAAACACCCCCGCGTGTTACGGCTGTCCATTTCTCAACGTGGCGACCGAATACCCCGAAACAGATTACCCGGGCCATCAGGTGGCGATCGAACACAAGCAGTCAGTCCGCGCAAGATTCCGCCATTTGGCGAAGGAGGCGGGCGCAAAAAAGCCCGATGTCCTTGCCGACCAACTCTTCCTGCTGATGGACGGCGCCTATATGGCATCCCGTATGTTCGGCGCGAAGAACCCCGCCGCACATCTCGCCGAAGCCGCGCAGGTTTTGATTGACTCTGCATTACAGGGAAGGCGCACGTTCCGATGAAGCAATATCCTCGAAACAGGGGACTCCTTCGCGGAGTTTATCCTGAGCGAAGCCGAAGGGCTTGCGATGATATTCTTGTGGAAATGTGACAGTCGCTTTTATAGTGGTATGTGAGTTACTGATCTTTCCCAATCTGTCCTACAACGGATGCGCGCAGCGCCTCTGGCAAATAAGGGATCCCATCCCTGAACACCAGGAAGGTATTTCCAATGGCAGTGATATCCTCGTCCGGGTTGCCGTCCACCACGACAAGATCTGCGATCATCCCAACGGCAATTGTGCCTTTTTCAGAGTCCAACCCCACTGCGATCGCGGCATTTAGTGTGGCGGCTTTGATCGCTTCCAACGGAGATAAGCCAGCCGCAACCAGGTTCTGCAATTCGCGATGAAGGCTGTAGCCAGGCAGGAGAATCGGTATGACTGGGTCTGTCCCCGTGACGATCAGCCCGCCTCGATCATGCACGGCTTTTACAAATTGCAATTGTTTCTCAAGCGCCTCTTGCAGGCACGTGGGCTGGATCATCGAACGAAGCACCCCACGGAGAGGCATCACATCTGCAGGGTCCAGATATTTTTCCCAATCCTCAATCAATGGCACAAAGTCCGGCAGTTCGGGTTGGAACACAACAATGGTCGGGTCAACGTATATTCCCTGTCTGACGATCGCCTCCACGATTTCGGTGACGGCTTGTGATGTCACATCCAACTGGCTGACTGCGCAATACTGTTCCCGGAAGGAGGCGCCTTTCGGAAAGAATTCAGACATCGAGAACAGTCCATGCTCGATGCCATCGATACCGAGTTCGATCGCTCTCATCCCTGAAATCGATTCCAGGTGACCGGTCACGAACAAACCGTCTGCATGGGCCGCGTTGAGCAATGCAATGAAATGATCTTCCGGAATACGGGTATACACTTTCACCCCGTCGATCTTGTCATTCCATGCTTCGTACAATGCGCGCATCTCCTCAGGCGTTGAGGCTTTCATCATCCATGATGGGGCATTCCCTCCACTGAAGTACGGTCCCGCGGTCAGGATGTGAGGTCCAACCGCTTCGCCATCCGCGATGCGATCACGTAATGCTATGGCTCCGCGCGGATCAAAATCGCCCGCCGTGAAGATGGTGGTCACACCGCCTGCCAGATACAGCCAGGGATAGGCAGTATCCTCCAGAGCCAGTCTCTCACCGTCATAGGCAAAAAGATGGCCATGCATGTCAAACATTCCCGGCAAAAGAGTCTGACCCGTCAAGTCCACAATGCGAGCGCCGGCTGGAATATCCACATCGGGACCGGCGGTAAGGATGCGCGTCCCTTGAATGAGGACAGTCCAATCCAGCCGGGCAGGCGCGCCTGAGCCATCGATGACGCGGCTGTTGGTCAGGGCGATGATTTCACCGTCTGCCACAGGAAAAGCCTGGAAAGATAAAGGAGTCTCGGGGAATGAGGTGGCGGTCGGAGAGGCCGTGATCGTTGGCTGGGGCGTGCTAATCGACTCTGTTGCTGGAAGAGAAGTCGTCGATGATGGTTCGGTGGGATGGATGCCAGGCGTTGCCTGCGTGCATGCCGAAAACGCGAACAAGAGCAAAAGCGTGAGCACGCGGTTACGAGTCGTAAGCATCGAGTTCTGGAGTCTCAATTGGGTGGAAGACATGCGAATTCACCTTTCTTTCAATGGCAGGTCCGATGCCCTATTCTCAGGGAAATCTGCTTATTCTGCAACCGCATGGAGGACCGTTAGTCAGGTCCACATTTTATTTTTCATAAAAAATATGTGAAGTTCTTCCATTATTAATCCCTCCGATTCCTGTAACAATAAAGGCACGGAGGCACGAATGAAACAATGGATTGGTTTTACGCTCCTTCTCGCACTGCTGCTCGCTTCATGCGGAACAACTGGCGGGGACAGCCAGCCGAAATTAATCAGTGTGGATGACGCCCATGAGTTGTATCAAAACGGTACGTTCTTCATCGACGTCCGCACGCAGGAGGAATGGAACGAATTCCACGCGCCGAACTCGGTGTTGATCCCATTGGATCAATTGCAGGATCGACTCGCCGAACTCCCCGACGATCAGTTAATCGTGGTGGTGTGCAGATCGGGGAACCGCAGTGAAATGGGCCGCGACATCCTGCTCGAGGCGGGTTTTAAACAGGTGACCAGCATGGAAGGCGGGCTCACCGAGTGGGCTGCCAGCGGATACCCGATCGAGAACGGACCGTAATGCTCCAAGTTGTCACGGACACGCGTTCGGGAACAAGCCGATCCGTTCGCGATCCTGATTCGGGGCAAAGTAGCTTCGATCTTCGAGCAAGGGGAGTTCCGCTTCGAAATAGCGGTTCAACACCACCCGGAAGCTGTTGACCGGCGAAATGGACGGGTACAACCCCTGATCCGCATCCGCACCGGGCAGGTAATACGCGTTCAGGATCGGCATCTTGATCGCGGGGTCGTTCGTGAGATCGGGCGGCGGACCGTGATCGCCCTGGATGATGATCACCGCCTCAGACCGAGCCTGAATCGCGTCCACGATCCGGAGCATCTCGCCATTGATATATTCCACCTGGTTGAGATAGGCGTCCTTGATTTCATCGTACGATGCCGTGTCGGCGTTTATCTCCAGCCACTCGCCGTCGGCGCCGAACGAATACGGCGGGTGCGGGATGACGAAATGCGCAAAGACAAAATAATTCCCCTCCCGCGTTGGGATTTCCTTCAATGTATCGATCATCGCAAGGACGCGCAGTCTGCGGGCATTGCTGTAGGGCGTGGTCTTTGAATTCAGGCGATCGTAATCCGTTGCGACGCGGAGCATGGTCGTATCGAGGTAAAGGGTTTCGAATTCGGTGAGCGTGGTGAAGGATCTGCCAAAGTCCGGGTAAATATCGGCGTCGGTCCATTCAGTCATGCTCCAGCCGGTGGGGAAGGCAACAATGGTATATCCGCGCGACTCGAATTCCGTACGGACGGCGCTGTGTTTGAGCAGGGCGATCCGTTCGGCGTCATTTGTTGCGCCGAGCGCATCGAGATACTCGTAATTCAATGAAGAGGACAATGAATACAAGGTGTGGGCATAGTTGGTCTGGCTGCACTCCGCCACGAAGAACCCTCGATCGCGCAAGCCTTCGATGAATATGCTGTTGTCGTAGCCGAGTTCGTTTTGCAGCACATCCTGCCTGCCGTATCCGTCGAGGATGATGTAGTACACATCGGGGTTGTTCCCGCCTGCATCCCCGTCCCCGACGGAGGTTGAATTTCTGGAGGAAGAATTAGCAAGAAATTGCTGGAAAAGAGTCGACGCGATGATCCAGGTTGGGTATATCAGGAGGAATATCGAGATCAGGTTCAGCCCGTAGGTGAGTGTGTCAGGGTTGCTGATCTTTCGCAGAATCCAGATGACGCCGATCACGCCAATGACGAGAAACAAAGGAAACAGCACCCGATGGCGGAAGAGCGCCATCCCAAGGATCGTATTCCCCTCAAAGGAGGAATATACCTGCCCATAGGTGAAAAACAACAACAGCACCACAGAGGAAACCAGCCCGGCGCGATGGGCGTTTCGCGCGGCAAGGTACGCGAGCCACAATACAATCCCCGCGACCAACAGGGAGAACGCCAGCGGACGCAGGACTTCGCCGATGAAGATTTCGCGGATGTTGTAGGAAGCCAGTGAGAGGACCGAAAACAACGCGAACAGGATCGGGTATAACGGTTGTTTTTTCAGCATGGAATACGGCAGCAATTTTACCCGGTATCAAGATTCCGGATTTTAGGGAGTGGTTAAAGAGGTGAGTAAAAAACCTTCTTCGCCACAGACGTGTGCCCGCAGGGTAGAACACTGAGCCCTTTGAGAAAAAATCTCTTAAATCTCTGTGGTCTCTGCCTGCACTGAGCCGCAGGCACACGTGTGGCTTAACACACCCAATTAGCCACTCCCGATTTTGTGTGGGATATTAAACCAGAGTACAATCGGAATCCATGAGCCGGAATCCAACGACAATCTTCAACACCCCGATCCTCACCGAAATATTCCATTATGTTGCGCGATTTTGGATGCGGGTTGCCGGCTGGCGCGTGGAAGGAAAACTTCCGGATATCCCGAAGTTTGTCCTGGTCGGAGCGCCTCATACTTCGAGCTGGGATTTCGTCCTGTTCCTCGGCGTGATCTTCACCCTGCGCGCCGACGTCCGCTTCATGGGCAAGGCGGAGTTGTTCCGCCCACCGTACGGCTGGTTCTTCTATTATTGCGGCGGCGTTCCCGTGGACAGGAAGAAGTCAACCGGGCTGGTGGAACAGATGGTGGAAGCCGCCAACAAAACGGATCACTTCATCCTCACCATCGCACCCGAGGGAACGCGTCACCACGTCACCGAATGGAAGCGCGGCTTTTATCACCTCGCCAAAGGCGCAGGCAGTCCCATTGTGATGGCAGTAGTGGACGGCAAACACAAGAAGGTCCGTATCGGGCAGGTGTTCCAACCCACCGAAGATATCGAAGCGGACATGAAAGCGATCACCGGGATTTTTGAAGGCGTGGTGGGAATCAACCCGCGCCGGAAATATATAACACTGAAGCGATAATTCGCAACAGAATTAATTCATCTTTGCCCGGATGTCCTTCACGACCCTGCCGTCTTTCATGACCAGAGCGATGTTGTCGACCTTTTCAAGAGAGCGAATATCCTGCAGGGGATTTGTTTTCACGAGGATAATGTCTGCCAGTTTGCCGGATTGAATCGTCCCCACGCGATCCTCCCAGCCCAAACACTCCGCGGCTTTCTTTGTAGTGGCAACAATCGTCTCCAGGGGGTTCATGCCGATGTTGACCATCAGTCCCAATTCGCGCAGGTTGGTGCCGTGCGGCATGACGCCCGCATCGGTGCCCATCGCAATCCTGACTCCCGCCTTATGCGCGCGGCTGATGCTCTCACTGTGAATCTCCGCCACCTCGCGCGCCTTGCGCACGCCGTATTCAGGCATGCCACCCTTCTCACCCGCCTCCAGCACAGCGAGCGGCGCGAGCAGGGTGGGCACGAGGAACGTACCGTGTTTGAGCATCAACTCAAGCGCCTCGTCGTCGAGATAGATACCATGCTCGATCGAATGGACGCCGGCGCGAATGGCATTCTTGACTCCCTCCGCGCCTTGCGCGTGCGACATGACCTTGACGCCTCTTCGATACGCCGCCTCGCGCACGATAACCTCCAGTTCCTCCGGTGAAAACTGCACGAACTCCGGGTGATCCGTCGGGCTGAGCACGCCGCCCGGTGAGCAGATCTTGATGATGTCGGCCCCGGCGCGCAGCACCTCGCGGACTTTCCTGCGGCAATCCTCCACGCCATCCACGCGGCTGGAGGGGAAGCCCGGGTATGCCATGAACAAGTCATACTCCATGCCCGAACGCATCCAGCCGTCGCCGTGACCACCTGTGATCGTGAGAACGCTGATGCTGATCTGCATGCGTGGACCGAGGATCACACCACTCTCCACCGCCTGCTTGACCCCGGCATCCGCGCCGCCCGCGTCACGCACGCTGGTGATCCCTGCATCGATGGTGTTCTTCAAATATTTTACCGAGTTGTAAAAGCGCATCGAGAACGGCGTGGTCATATCGCGCACCACGTTCACCCCTTCGAGCATCACGTGCACGTGCGTGTCGATCATGCCGGGCAGGATGAACCCGCCGCCCGCATCGATCTCAACCGTCTCTGCATCGGGCAGGCGGATGCTGTTGACATGGCCCACGTCCTGGATGATGTTATTCTTCACGAGCACCGCAGCATCCGGCAAAGGTGCGTTGCCTGTGCCGTCGATCAATGTCCCGTTGCGGATCAAATAATTCGTCATGGGGTCACCTCGGTTGTGGAATTCGATTGATGATCCGAGTATAGCACGCCTGTCAGGCAATCATCCCTGATTCATCATATAATCCCGATATCCAGTCGCACATCGAAAATTTGCGGGTGGAACCTGTCTCGAATGAAGCAGATTGTGAGACTTGAATCACTCCCCGATAAAAGGAACTCCCATGCCCTCCTCCCTCGCCCTCACCCCACCCATGGGCTGGAACTCATGGAACACCTTCGGCCACGCCATCAACGAGACCGTCGTCCGCGAGACCTCAGATGCGCTCGTCGCAACGGGACTCAGAGATCACGGTTACAAAATCATCGTCATTGACGATTGCTGGTCAGTCAAGGACAAGCGCGACAGCAACGGCGACCTGATCGCCGACCCTGGAAAATTCCCGAATGGGATCAAAGCGCTGGCAGAGTACGTCCACGAAAAAGGCTTCAAGCTGGGCATCTATTCCGACGCAGCCGAGAAGACCTGCGCAGGCTACCCCGGCAGCCTCGGCTTCGAAGATCAGGACGCGCATCTCTGGGCATCGTGGGGCATCGACTTCCTCAAATACGATTACTGCCATGCGCCCCGATTCGATCAATCCATTGCCATCGAACGCTACACGCGCATGGGCGAAGCGCTCCGTAACTCGGGGCGCGAGTTCCTCTTCTCGTTGTGTGAATGGGGCCATCACGCTCCGCACCTGTGGGGGCGGCAGGTTGGCGGCCACATGTGGCGCGTCTCGGGTGACGTGTTCGACTCATGGATCAACATTGCGATGAGAGGCTGGAACGACCACGCCATCGGAATCGACGTGTCCATCGACATCGCCCAGGATGTCCACGCGTATGGCAGCCCCGGCGGCTGGAACGATCTCGATATGCTGGTCGTCGGCTTGAAGGGCAGGGGACAGATCGCGGGGGTTGGCATGTCGTTCCTCGAATATCAAACACACATGTCCATATGGGCCTTGGCATGCTCCCCGCTCATGATCGGCTGCGATGTCCGCTCCCTCGAACAGGACACTGCCTCCCTGTTAATGAACCACGAAGTGCTGGGGATCAATCAAGACTCGCTGGGGATCCCTGCGAGCCGGGTCAAACAGTTCGGCACCTGCGATATCTGGACCAAACGCCTCGCCGACTCCGGGACGGCTGTTGCCGTGATCAACCGCGGTTCACGCGCCCAGGAACTTACCCTCCACGCCCGCGACATTGGCCTGCTTGACCACGCCAAACTCGTTCGCAGTTTGTGGCTCGGCCAGGATATCTCCGATTTCAAAACCGAACTCCCCCTCACGGTCAACCCGCACGAGACCATTTTGTTGAAAGTGACAGGCTGATTATTCCTTCAGTAGAAAGTCCCCGCCTTCGAGCACACCTTCCAGAATTACCTTTACAGAATCCGACCCAAGTAATTCATTCAAGTCGAACGATTTCAAGCGCGTTTGAGTTGTCCGCACGGATGGCTCGAGAAAACCCCCAAACGGCAGTGACGTGCGGAATAACTGGTAATATAAGAACCGCCGCGCATTGCGTTTGAACTCGGCAGGGACGGCGATCGATTCTGCCTCCAAGAACTCCCTCGTCTTTCTTCTCACTTCTTCGATGGTCTGCGGAAAGAACACGGTGGGATATTGCGTAAAACGTGCCTTGCCTGCGCACAGTACCGCTGCGCCCATGATGGAG
>DATKAU010000053.1:0-4772 GCA_035514655.1 Anaerolineales bacterium | reverse complement strand
CAATGAGCACCGGTTTGGCGGGATTGTGATTCAAAAGATAAAAATTGGTCCCACCAATTTTCACCCCGCTATTCTTGAATTAACAAATAACACCTGCATTCGTTCGACATTTCATTCTGGCAAATCAGCCGCCTGCGCGTGAAAAGGAGTTAACATGACCAGCATTAAAGTGTCAGGATACCGCGATGAAAGCTTGAAGGAAATCGGCTACGGGGATTCCTTTGGAGGTGTTACCGTATCCGACGCGGTTCACTTCTCCACCGACCGCGCCTCATCAGCCCCCCAACTCATCAAGGACTTGAAACCGGACGATGTGGTCGAATTGATTTACGAGGAGGGCATCCACCGCTGGGTGAAAGTCAGCGACCTTGAAAAAGATTTCAAGGATCATGTGTCCCGCAGCAGCGGGGAATCCGACGTGATCGAGATCCCGGGGCGGCTCCCCACAGGCGATACCTCACGAGGTGCTGTCGCTGCGGCGCTCAACGGACTCCGCGTTCTTAAATACGATCCCATGAAGGGGCTTGCCAGAGATGTCGTCGAACGGCTCGACAAAAAAATCATGCCTGAGCCGGGATTGTACCGATTCGATAAGAGTCTCGACAGCCACGGACCGGATCTCCCGAGCCTGAAAGTGAAGGGTGATGCAACGGTCTTGTTGTTCATCCACGGCACCTTTTCAAAAACGTCCGGCGGTTTCGGAAGTCTGCAGAAAGGCGTGTGGCTGGATCTCCAAAAAAAATACGGCGACCGGATCTACGGATACGATCACTATACCCTGTCGAAAAGCCCGGTTGAGAACGCGCTCGATCTCGTAAAGCGGTTGCCGAACAAGGTAAAACTACACATTGTCACACACTCACGCGGCGGACTCGTCGGTGAATTGCTCTGCCGGGGCGGCAGGAAGAATGGGGAGGAACCCTTCGACAAAGATGACAAGGCGCTTCTTGCGGAAAATAAAAAAGTCCTCGAAGCTCTCACTGAGTTATCCAAATTATTAAAGTCGAAATCGATCAGCGTGGAACGCTTCGTCCGCGTAGCAGCCCCGGCTCGGGGGACAGCGCTGGCATCAGACCGGATCGACCGCTTCCTTGAAGTCTTCATCAATGTGGTAAGTAGATTCCTGCCACCCGGTGCAAGCTTCCCTGTCAGTGTGATCACCGACCTGCTGCTTCAATTCAAAAAACAGTCGGCAAATCCCGAGGCGATGCCCGGGCTTGCATCCATGAATCCGGATTCGAACTTCATCAAGATGATCAACCGCCCGGATGTAAAAGTCAACACGGACCTCACCGTGATCGCGGGCGATGTGGAAAAGACCAGCCTGGCAGGACGGCTGGCGGTATTCTTCACAGACATCTACTACCGCGAAGAGCACGACCTGGTCGTAAACACCCCTGCCATGTACGGTGGTCCAGTACGCGATGATAAAAAAGGGCGTTTCTTCTTCGATAAAGGACCCGAAGTCAACCATTGCAACTACTTCAACAACAAGACGACAGCCGAAATCATGCGTGATGCCCTCACGCTCCCTGCTACGAGCCTGGAGAGCAGGGGATTCAAACCCATCTCGCTCGCATTGAAACAACCCGTCCCAGCCATCGACCTGAACGGGCGCTCCGTAAAGAAACGCGGCAGCCTGCCACAGCCGGTGGTATATGTGCTCCCCGGAATTATGGGGACGCACCTGTCCATAAACGGCGATCGCATATGGCTCAATGCATTGAATCTGGCAAGGGGAGGGATGGCAAGACTGTTCTTCGGCGACACCAGACATAAGATCGAACCTGAGGCTTTGATGGGGCTTTCGTACGGCAAACTGGTCGACTTCCTGAGCGCGACGCACGAAGTGATACCCTTCCCTTACGATTGGAGGAAATCGATCCTCGATGAAGCGGATCGCTTCGCAAATGCGCTCGAGGCAAAGCTCAAACAGACCAACCAGCCCATCCGCATCATCGCGCACTCGATGGGCGGGCTCGTAACCAGGACAATGATTGGTTTGAGGCCTGATGTGTGGGAGGAGATCGCAAAGCGGGACGGCGCGCGATTCATCATGCTCGGGACGCCTAACAAAGGCGCATATAAAATCCCGCGTGTCGTCTTTGGCCAGGATAGAACCTTCCGCACACTCGCTGCTGTCGACATTAAACATACCGCGGATAAACTCAACGAAATCATCGTGGGCTTCCCTGGTTTCCTGCAATTACTGCCGATGGACGAGGACGGAATCTGGGATTTTCTGGAACCAAATACGTGGAACAAATTCCCTCAGGCGGATAAGACCCGCTGGATAGCTCCCAGCAAGGATAATCTCGAGGAAGTACGCAAGTTCCGCAAAGTGTTGGAATCGAGCACCAGCAAGATCAGGGATTGGGATCCGATCATTTACGTAGCCGGCACAGCCAAGGATTCGCCGGTTGGAGTGGAGATCCAGGAGAAGGACGGGAGGAGGGAAATCGTCTTCCGCGGCACAGACCAGGGAGACGGTACCGTCCCGTGGGCGTCGGGCATCCTGCCTTCCATGAAAAGGGAACGGATCTTTTACATGGATGCGGCGCACGGCGATCTGGCGAACCACAAACCATCGTTCGCGGCGATTTATGAATTGCTGGCGAATGGGACCACATCACAATTGGAAACGAGCCCGCTTCGCTTCAGCCGGGGATTGGGAGATAACTACGTTTTGCGCAGCGACACAGTGGAGATCTACCCGACACAGCAGGAATTGGAATCTGCCATATTGGACACAACGCCGGACACACACCGGGCTGCCCCAATCGTGAAGCCAGTAAAAGTCTCGGTATTCCACGGAAACCTCTCGTTCTGCGAAAATGTAGTGGCGGTAGGTCACTACGATGGCGATGGACTCTACAGCGCAGAAAGAGACCTCGACCATCACCTTGACGGCAGGCTGACCGTCCGTCACAAGTTGGGGAGATACCCGGGACGCGAAGGTACGGTCGACGTTGTGTTAAATACCACCGGTAGAAAACCCGGCGGCGGGATCATCGTCGGTCTGGGCAACGCGGGCGAATTAACACCCCGCAAGTTATCAGCTTCCTTTGCAAATGCCATGAGGGAATACGGCGTCAAGCTTGTGGAACAACGCATGGAAGGGGACGGTGAGATCAAGATCGCAAGCCTGTTGATAGGAACAGGCAGTACAGGCCTTACCGTACGCAACGCGGTGGACGCCTTGCTCAACGGCATTACGCGGGCGAACAAGAGTTTCGCCCAAATGACTGTGGACGGATACAACGTGCGTATCGCCGAAGTCCAATTTGTGGAGGTGTATAAGGATCAGGCGATACAGGCGGTGCGGGCGCTCGAACCGTTAAAGGATAATGTGGAATTCACGGTTGACCTCACCTTGCAAACCATGCAGGGCGGCTGGAGGCGCATCGCCTACGATGAACCACCCGGCTGGTGGAAGCGCATCACCGTGCGGGCAGCTGGCGAGAAAAGCGCTTCGCTGGTCTTCTCTATTCCAGCTGATCGGGCGCGAATGGAGGAATCACCCCTCGAAGTACAACGACGCAACATGGACCGGCTGATCGCACAGGCGGTAAAATACCCCACTTGGAACAAGGATCTGGCGACCGCCTTGTTCGAGTTGATGATCCCCAATGGGTTGAAAGCTTCTTTCAAGGATCTCTCGAGCGTACTCTTTGTTGTGGATAAGGAATCGGCGCATTACCCATGGGAACTGCTGTACGATTCACGCGCGGAGGAGGGTGATCCTTTGGCAATACAGGCGGGTTTGATCCGGCAGTTTAGCACTCCCAATTACAGGGAACGGGTGAGCGACGTCCGGAATACCAACGTGATGGTCGTGGGCAACCCGAAGAACACAACCGCCGAATTCTCTGATCTGCCCGGCGCTGAACAGGAGGGCAGGCTGGTGGCGGAAAAATTCAAGGATCAGGGTTTCGATGTGCAGGATGCGATTAAAACCGATTCGAGCGAGATCATGAGCAAAATGTTCTCGAAGGACTATCGCGTCATACACCTTGCGGGGCACGGTGTGTTCGAGCACGAGTTCAAGGCGTCGGCGGATGCCGAACCAGAGACATTCACCGGCATGGTGCTTGGCGACGGCGTGTTCCTGACAGCAAGCGAGATCAGCAAGAAAACCAACATCCCGGAACTGGTGTTTATCAATTGCTGTCACCTCGGCAAAATTTCCTCCGATGGAACTGAGGACAGGACACCCGCCTATAACAAATTAGCTGCGAGCCTCTCGGAGGAATTGATCAACATGGGAGTCAAAGCGGTCGTCGCCGCTGGTTGGGCTGTGGACGACGCCGCGGCGCTTACCTTCGCTGAAGCATTTTACGACCAACTCTTCCTGGGAAGAAGTTTCGGCGAAGCCGTGCTGCAGGCGCGCAAAATCACTTACGAAATGCACAAGGAGCGGACGAACACCTGGGGTGCGTACCAATGTTACGGCGACCCTGAATACCAATTGGTTCCGCGAGCCGATGAGAGTCAGAGGCGGGGCGGGATATCGTTTGTCGACGTGGAGGAAGCCGCCCTGAAGGTCAACCAGCAATTCGAAAGGGCGAAGACCGCCTCCGCGCAAAACATCGAAATTATCAGGGGCGATCTGATCGCCATAGTGGAGGGCATCCAAAAGGTCCACCCGCAATGGCTGGATAATGCCAGACTGCTCGCTGCGCTTGGAGAGGCATTCAGTGAAGCACATATGTTCAAGGAGGCGGTGGAGTACTACGATAGGGCTGTGCTCAACGGTGGAGCCGCCGCATCCA
>DATKAU010000052.1:0-2169 GCA_035514655.1 Anaerolineales bacterium | reverse complement strand
TGCCGTCGTCGATCCGCAGCCTGCCGTTGTAGGCGGTGAAAACTTTGAGGGTGGTAATTCCCATGTCGCGCAAGGAAGGAATCTCTTTAGCGATACGATCATTGAACTGCGTGAGGTTCATGTGGAAGGAATAGTCGATGGCGGCTTTTTCGGCTTTTTTCATCCACAGGTCTACTGAGTATTTAAAATCACCTGCAAAACGCGCTTCGACTGCGCTCGTTTCACCCGCTCCGCTCAGCGCGGAGTCCAATGGTACAAAATCCATCACGGTAGTCGTGCCGCCGAAGGCTGCGGCTTTGTGACCCGTATAATGATCGTCAGAGGAGACGGTGTTAAACATGGGCAGGTCGAGGTGCACGTGCGGGTCCACACCGCCGGGGAGGATCAACTTCCCCGACGCGTCGATGAATCGATCAGGATTAACCTCAATGGTCGGGGCGATGCGGAGAATTTTCTCAACCTCGATCAACACGTCTGCTTTGAAGGATGCGTCGGCAGTGACGAGTGTCCCATTCTTAATCAAGGTGATCATGGCTGGGCGGCTATCTCATCCGGTGAGAGCGCGTAAAGAATCCCGTTATCTGAAGCGACATACAAGGTACCGGGCACGAGCGCGCCGCCGATGGGTCTGGAATTATCGTCGAGGAAAATTTCCCACGCTGCTTCGCTCGAGCCGGGAAGCGCCACCGCGCACTTGATGCGCGCGCCGGTTGGACCGCACAGATATGCCTCACCGTCTTCACCAACCGCCATGAGGCGCGAATTGGTGAACGGGAATACAAAGTTCCCGATCAACCGGCTCTGCTCGTCGAGCCAGACCATGCGGCCGTCGCTGAAATCGGAACCATAAAACAACCATGCGAGTTTATTGGAGGCAACGCCCTGCGTCAATGGGTTGAACAACACAAACGAAGTCGCCTCCCAGCTGCGGGAGGGACCCACATGCAATCCCGATTCATCCCGCCACCACTGCATCACCTCGTGACCGCTCCGATAATAATTCCATCCATCCACACCCGTAAAGAACGCTGGCTCGGTAAACAGGACCTGGTTTTCAGGCAGGACAGGGATTTCCAGGATCTGCCCCGTTGCAGAATCCAGCGCCACGTCCTTGATGTACACCAGGCTTTCATCCGCACTCAGGCGCGGCGGCGAATCGACGTAGATATCGGTGGCAGTTTTGCGCCAGACGAGCTTGCCTTCGGGTGAAATGCCCACGACAGCATCGATCATCGTGATGTAGATCATGCCTCGGGATGAGACGATCGGACCTGATGTGGCTTGTCGTGTGGAGGACGCTTCGACGCGCCAGATCGGGTTGCCCTGTGAGTCGAACGCGGAAACGTAACCCTCGAAGTCTGCAATATAAATGTTCCCTTGCGCATTGAGCGCGGGCGCGCCGATCGGGACGGCGGAAAGCGGCGTCTGCCATAACAGTTCACCCTGGGGCGTGAAGGCGAGCAACACATTTTCCTTTCCCGCGATCACAAGTGTGCCGTCCGCCATTACAACGGGTCCGCCCGATGCACCCCCAGGAACTTCGACCTGCCATGTCAAGGCAGGCTGTGTGGTCATGCTGAACAGCACAAATTGTGTTC
Organism: Anaerolineales bacterium; assembly: GCA_035514655.1. Classification (GTDB taxonomy): domain Bacteria; phylum Chloroflexota; class Anaerolineae; order Anaerolineales; family Villigracilaceae; genus Defluviilinea. The sequence goes on along the minus strand of DATKAU010000052.1, from coordinate 571 downwards.
CGTATGAATCGTGAAGTTCGGTCGCCCATAAATGCCCGCCCGGCAGTTGCAAAGTAATTTCCGTCTGCTCGAACATGAACCGGTTCCGGTCGTAATAGATCCAGGTGCCGACGATTGCCAGAGTCAACAGCACGCCGATGGCAAGCCTTCTGCCATTCAATTCCATCCAGAATCGAAGTGGGACGAGCACCCTTCCTTGGTACCACTCCGTGACTTGCTGTGGAATTAAGCCCGCGCGCCGGCCAAACTCCCTGTGCGCGATTTCGATTCGCAAGCCTTCGCCCAACAGATTGAACCCCAACACGCCGATAAAGATCACCGTGCCGATGGTGAGCAGTGCGGTTGGTTCGGTAATCCTCACCAACGCAGTCGAGAGCATTTGCCCGAGTTCCGGCAGGCCTGCAACGTTCACGGCTTGAAAATCGGAGATTTCGATCCAGATTCCGCCGCCGATGAAAATATCGAGAAAACCGAGCTCCGCGACCACGAGCAAGGTACCGCTGATTTCGAATGCCAGCAATACCCAGACCAGCGACATGACCTGCCTCAGGATGTGATTGAACAGGATCAG